>JANMFA010000114.1:0-7627 GCA_031377545.1 Hyphomicrobiales bacterium
AGCAGAAAAAGGGCAAGAAGCGCATGCGGCAGTTCGGACGTGTGGAGATTCCGCAGGAAGCGTTCATTGCGGCGCTGAAGATGGACGGGTGAGGGATTTTGACCGCGTAGTTGACTTTTGTTCCCTTATTGTTCTCTATTATTGATTCTTGTATTGCGTATTCTCGCCGAGTGATATGGGCAGGGCCACTTGATGCCGACCTTCTATGAATTCTTTGCAGGCGGCGGCATGGCGCGGGCAGGGCTTGGCTCCGATTGGCAATGCCTATTCGCCAATGATTTTGATGCCAAGAAGGCCGAAAGTTACGCCTCGAACTGGGGAAGCGATCATCTGCATGTTGGAGATATCGTGACGGTGAAGCCCGCCAGTCTGCCGGGGCATGCTGATCTTGCGTGGGCATCATTCCCTTGTCAGGACTTGTCGCTGGCAGGCACATATCGCGGCCTTGAAGGGTCTAGGTCGGGAGTTTTCTGGTCATTCTGGAAATTAATATTGGCATTGAAAGGCGAGTCTAGGGCACCAAAGATCATCGCACTAGAGAATGTTTCAGGCCTATTGACCTCCAAAGGCGGCACGGATTTCCGGGTTCTGGTGACGGCCATGACGAATGCTGGATACCGTGTCGGCGCAGCAGTGATCGACGCAGTTCATTTCGTCCCGCAATCACGTCCGAGGCTGTTCATCATTGCTGTTGATGACTGTGTGCCGATCCCCGAGGTACTTATGGATGATCCCACTCAGCCATGGCATTCGGATGCGTTGCACAACGCCTACAAGGATTTATCCGATCAGGCTAAGGAGCGCTGGGTCTGGTGGAACTTGCCTCACCCGCCCAAACGTAAGGTGAAATTCGTCGATCTGATCGAAAGAGAGCCAACGGGTGTCCGGTGGCATACGAAGGAAGAAACTGCGCGGCTCCTGTCCATGATGACCCCGCTCAATCAACGCAAGGTTGCCATCGCGGAGCGGGCCAGCTCCATTCTGGATGCGCCTGTCGTTGGCGGTATCTATCGGCGGACTCGTGAGGGCGTTCAGCGGGCGGAAGTGCGGTTTGATGATCTTTCGGGATGTTTGCGGACCCCAAGGGGTGGTTCATCGCGTCAAAACGTCATTGTCATTCAGAAAGGCCTTACAAGGACACGGCTTTTGAGCCCACGGGAGGCAGCACGGTTGATGGGGCTACCTGACCGGTACACTTTGCCAGTGAACTATAATCAAGCTTATCACTTATGTGGCGACGGTGTGGCCGTCCCTGCTGTCAGATTTCTGGCTGAAACAATCTTGACACCGCTCTGCTCCAACAAAGCCGAAATTGGGGAAAACCGGAAGGTTTCGCGTTGAATGCCGATTGATTTTTCCTTCCGTCGAAAAGCTCTTGCACAGTTGACGACGAAAATTGGTGTCTACGTGCTTTGTGATCTCGACAACGTGCCGATTTATGTCGGGCAATCAGTCGATGGCATCAGAACACGGGTGCAGCGCCATATGACCTCTGCACGTTCCGATATTATAGCAAACCGCCAAGTTGACGTTTGGGAAATTGCTTGGATCTGGGCATTCCCGCTCGATGAGAGATCAGAAATCAACGATCTTGAAGCTCGACTTTTCCAGCACTTTCATTCTCGTTCAAAACTATTCAATGGTTCATCTCCAAAGAGAACATCGATTTCCGACATTGTTCCGAGTCCCACACAGGTAATTCAAGTATTGTCCGACAAGGATGTTGCGGATAGGCGAGACCCAGCTCAGCGCCTTCCAAGGCAGGCTGGACATTACGCATCGATTGTCGGCCATTTCGTAGCTGTCAAGAATAGCGCACAGATAGCTGGTGCCATGGAGGCACATTTCGAACGGCTCGCAAAATATCAATCGCTTCTACTGGCGTCAGCAACAGCAGAAGAATAGGGTTACCTTCGCCCCAGCGCCCGCAAGATCAGCGCCACGCCCGCGCCGAAGGCCGTGCCGATCAGTCCTCCGACGATCCACCGCTGACCCGTCCAGTTCCAGAACATCGGGCCACCCTTGATGAGTGGCACCAGAAATCCGCCGCCCAGCAGAAATGGCCCGAGCAGGCCATAGACCGCGCCGCGCAGCACGTTGTGCGCAATAGGGATCATATGCACGATGGCGGCGAAAAGCACGCCCCACAGGCCGCCCCAGAACATCTGGTTGACCAGCACCGGAACGCCCAGCGGGCCGACGGAGCCCTTGAGATTCCATGGGAAATTCGGGGTCTGCTTCATGAGATAGAGCAGCAGAATCATGCCCTGATGGAAGACGACCACAGCCAGCGCGCCCGCGATGAAGCCGAGGAGCAGCGTTCTTGTGTTGAGATTCATGGCGTCGTTCCGTGGTTCTGGCTGGATCACCAGAAGACGCGGGAAAGGCGATGGCGTCAAGCTACCTCAAGCGCTGGAAAGGTCTGCTGGTTGGCACAAATTCCATGGGTGCGAAGGCGGGAATGACCATCTGCGGCTGCGCCTTGGCGCGCGCTACTGCGATGGCGTTGTTCTGTTTCTTCTTCGCCACCATGGTGCGACCGGTATCGGGTGCCACGCCGTTGATCGCGATGCGGGTGGAACGCTGGCCGTACTGCTTCACCAGGCTGAACAGCTCTCGTGCATTGCCTGGAGCCAGTCTGATGCAGCCATGGGAGGCCGGAGCGCCCAGACGGCCAACCGCCGAGGTGCCGTGGATGGCGAAGCCACCCTTGAAGAAGATCGCATGGGGCATCGCGCCCTGATACTTGCGTGACCAGTGGTACGTCTTCAGCATGTAGGGGCGGTAGTTTCCGCGGATGGTGGGATAGCCCTTCCGACCCGACGAAATCGCCCATTTGCGCTGCTCGCCATCCGGCGTGGTCGCGGTCAGCGTCTGGCTTGCAAGATTGATGCGAATATCGACGCCTGCGGCAGCCGGAGCCGCGGCGGAAATGGTCAAGACTGCGAACAATGCGAGGAAAACGGAGAAAAACCGACGGTTCATGACACAACCCTCCAGAATGCAACGATGCCCGAGACTAGCACGAGTATGCCAGAGCTTCAGGAAAACACCGATTCAGTGTAAATCCGGATTAAGGGTTGCCGGCTTCCGCTTCGGCTGGCGTCATGGTGTAACGGGTCGAGCAGAACTCGCAGGTGATGCCGATCTGGCCGTCTTCGCCCTCCATGTCCCGGCGCTCCTGCGGCGAGAAACGCCCGAGCATGGTCAGGATTCTTTCGCGCGAGCAGCGGCAGGCCTCGACGACAGTCTGTCCTTCATAGTTGCGCACGCCGCGCTCGTGAAACAGCCTGTAAAGCAGGCGCTCGGATGATAGCGTGGGATCGAGCAGTTCGTGGTCTTCAACGGTTTCCGCCAGGCTCTTGGCCTCGGTCCAGGCGTCATCTTCCCCGATGCTGTCATTGCGGGCGTGGGCTGGTGCATCGCCGGGATCGAGATCACCCTGCCGCATGCGCTCGGGCGCTTGGGGCAAGAACTGCAGGAACAGGCCGCCCGCCCGCCATTCGATACCGCCGGATTCAGCTTTCCCGGCCACGCCGACTTCGCCTACCGCCAGCTTGATCCGGGTGGGAATCTGCTCGGACTGGCGGAAGTACTGGTGCGCGGCTGCTTCCAGTCCATGGCCGTCCAGCGGTACGACGCCCTGATAGCGGCTCATGTCGCCGCCCTGATCGATGGTGAGCGCCAGATGCCCCTTGCCGATCAATTCGGCTGGCGACGCCCCGTCGGGAATCGCATCCCGGTCGAATTGCGCGTAGGCCCGCAGCCGGTTGGGCGCATCAAAATCAACGACCAGCATGGAGATCGGACCGTCGGTCTTGGTCTGGAGCTGGAAACGTCCGGTGAGTTTCAGTGCGCTGCCCAGCAGCGCCGTCAGGACAGCGGCTTCCGCCACGGCGCGCGAGACGGCGTAGGGATAGGCGTGGCGCTTCAAAAGCACATCTATGGCGGGACCAAGGCGCAGCACGCGCCCGCGCACATCCAGCCCATCCACCTGAAATGGCAGAAGAAAATCATCAGCGCCGGCACCGTCACCGACGATGACGGAACCAAGCGGCTCGTCAGTCATCTCGGCTCTGCTCCAAAAACCCAGGCCAGAATGCCTTTCTGGGCATGCAGGCGGTTCTCGGCCTCGTCGAACACCACCGATTGCGGCCCGTCGATGACATCCTCGGTCACCTCCTCGCCGCGATGTGCGGGCAGGCAGTGCATGAAGATCGCATCCTTGCGGGCGGCCTGCATCAGGCGGCTGTTGATCTGATAGGGCTTCAGCAGGTTGTGGCGGCGGCCCTCGTCCTTGTCGCCCATCGAGACCCAGGCATCCGAAACGATGCAATCCGCGCCGTCCGCCGCCTCGAAAGGATCGGCGGTGAGGTGCACATCCGCCTTGTTCTTGCGTACCCAGTCCAGCAGCGCCTCCGCAGGCTTCAGTTCCGGCGGCGTCGCGACCCGCAGTTTGAAGTCGAAGCGTTTGGCGGCATGCATGAAAGAGGCCAGCACATTGTTGGAATCGCCGCTCCAGGCCACTGTCTTGCCACGGATATTGCCGCGATGCTCCTCGAAGGTCATGATATCGGCCATGACCTGGCAGGGATGGGACCGCTTGGTCAGTCCGTTGATCACCGGCACGGTGGCGTGTTTTGCCAGTTCAACCACCAGATCGTGCTTGAGGCTGCGGATCATGATGGCATCGACGTAGCGCGACAGCACCTTGGCCTGGTCGGAGATGGCCTCACGCTCGCCCAGCTCGATCTCCTTGCCGGTGATCATCAGCGGATCACCGCCCAGTTCGCGAATACCCACTTCGAACGAGATGCGCGTGCGCAACGACGGCTGTTCAAAGACCATCGCGACCTTTTTGCCCGCCAGCATCTGGTCTTTTGACGAAGCCGTGGTGCGGCGGCGGCTTTTTATGGCACGGCTGTTGTCGAGGATGCCGCGCAGCTGATCCGCCGGAATATCGGAAAGATCAAGAAAATGGCGGGTTGCCCCGTTTGAACTGGGCATGAGATTACTCCGCCGCCGTCCGGGCTGCATCACGCAGGCGCCCGTCGATGGCGATGCACGCCGCCTCAATGCGCTTCACGGCTTCACCGACATCTGCTTCATCCGCCGTGAGCGGCGGCAGCAGGCGCACGACGTTGTCGCCGGCACCGATGGCCAGCAGTTTCTGTTCGCGCAGTTCGGCAACCAGGTCCGTGTTGGGGACAATGGTGCGAATGCCGATCAGCGGGCCCTTGCCGCGAATCTCCGCGATGACGCTGGGGAAACGGTCCTTGAGCTCCGCGAGGCGCTGTTTCAGCAACAGGGCCGTCTGCTCGACCTTCGCCAGGAAAGCCGGTTCCGTCACGATGTCGAGTACGGCATTGCCGACAGCCATGGCCAGCGGATTGCCACCATAGGTCGAGCCATGCGTACCGGCGGTCATGCCCTTGGCGGCCTCGCTGGTCGCCATGAACGCACCCATGGGAAAGCCGCCGCCGATGCCCTTGGCCACCGCCATGATATCGGGCGTGATGCCGGACCATTCATGGGCAAAGAGCTTGCCCGTGCGACCGACACCCGATTGCACCTCGTCGAAGATCAGCAGCAGGCCGTGCTTGTCGCACAGTTCGCGCAAGCCACGCAGGCACTGCGTGGGCAGCACACGGACGCCGCCCTCGCCCTGGATGGGCTCGACGAGAATGGCGGCAGTTTCCGGCGTGATGGCCGCTTCCAGCGCCTTGTGATCGCCAAAAGGGACCTGATCGAAGCCGGGCGAGACCGGACCGAAGCCTTCAAGATACTTTTTCTGACCACCGGCAGCGATGGTCGCCAGCGTGCGGCCATGGAAGGCGCCTTCGAACGTGATGATGCGGAAGCGCTCGGGGTGACCATTGGCGGAATGGTACTTCCGGGCCGTCTTGATCGAGCCTTCGAGCGCCTCGGCGCCGGAATTGGTGAAGAACACCACATCCGCAAAGGTGAGATCGGTCAGCCGCCGGGCCAACGTCTCTCCTTCGGGAATCGTGTAAACGTTCGAGGTGTGCCAGAGTTTCTTGGCCTGCTCGGTCAGCGCATTCACGAGGTGGGGGTGCGAGTGACCCACGGACGAGACCGCAATGCCGCCGCCGAAATCGAGATATCGCTCGCCGTCCGCCGTATAGAGCCAGACTCCCTCTCCGCGCTCAAACGAAAGCTTGGCGCGCGCGTAGGTTGGCATCACAGCAGAGGTCACGGGCGGTATTCCTTTCCCCTCAGGCGCAAGAACGTTCCAAACAACAGCAAACGTCCAAAACGAAAATGGCCGCCCAGTGCTGGACGGCTCGGAAGTATTATCGTTTTTGTCGAACGTTGTGTCAATAAAAAGGGGAAAAGGCAGGACTCTCCGTTACATCAGCCAGCGTGCGATCTGATCGTCCGTCAAGTTGCTGCCGCAGATGATCGTGGCGCAGCGCTGTCCGGCAAAGCGGTCCCGATGGACGCTCAGCGCGGCAACACCCGCGGCCCCCGAGGGCTCGCTGACCAGCCCTGCCTGGCGGTGAAGCAGGCGCATGGCCGCAACAATCGCCGAGTCATCGACAAGCAGGACATCATCGACCAGCCCGGTCATGTCGTGGACGGCCTCGGGAATAGGAACCCGCACGCCAATTCCATCGGCAATGGTATCGATCCGGGGCGGGAGAAGAATCCGGCCGCGGCGCCAGGATTTTTCCATGGCATCCGCGCCCGTCGCGCAGACTCCGTAGATTTTCGTGGCAGGTGACGCAGCCTTGAACCAGCGCGCGATCCCGGTCAGCATGGCACCGTTGCCCAGCGGGACAACCACCGCATCAAAATGCGCACCATCGGCAAGGAGTTCCATGCCGATGGTGCCCGCGCCCTCGCTGGCCTCCACATCAAGACCATCCGCGACCATCCGCAGGCCTGCTGCATCGGCGAAGGATTTCGCCGCGATCTTGGAAGCATCGAAATCAAAGCCGTCCAGACGCACGTCTGCTCCCAGTGCGCGCATGCGCTCCACCTTGAGCGGATTGGCGTTGACCGAGGCATGGAGGATCAGCGGCAGGCCAGCTGCCCGGCAGGCATAGGCCAGTGCCTGCCCCCAGTTGCCCGCACTTGCGCCAACGAGCGGCTGGCCGCTGCCTTTGACTTCGGCTTTCAGGCGGTCGATCAGAAAACCTGCTCCGCGCCCCTTGAAGCTTCGGATCGGATTGACGGTCTCGACCTTGAGGGTGAGCCCGCAACCAAGTGCCTGGCTCAGGGCCTCGCAATCATACTGCGGCGAATTCAGGAACACGGGATCGATGATGGCATGCGCCCTCACGATTTCAGACAGGCTGATCCGGTGTTCGGGTGATGGATCAACCGGCAGCAGTCCAGAAGCTTTGCGGGACAACGCATTCTCCAGATTTGGTGTCGTTCTTCCCTCAATATCAGGGTTGGCCAGGAATCAAGACCGCATCGGTGGAGGTTCAAAGCCGGATCGCCTTTTTGCCGCCTCAATGACCTGATTCGAACCATGTCAAGTTTTCCCCAGCGATGTTGGCAAAAACGGACTCTCGAATCGTTACGGCATTGCGTGCGATTCACTCGATATTGTAGGCACACAGGAACTGCATAGCGACATCTCGTGCAGGGCAATCCC
>JANMFA010000123.1:0-5541 GCA_031377545.1 Hyphomicrobiales bacterium
GCCCGCCTCAGCCTGCAGCGCCTTCGCAGCCGCCCGACCACGATAGGCATCGGCGCGACTGGCGTCCTCCTGGGTCAGCGGGAGGTGCTCGAGGTAACCCGATGCGATGATCGTCCTGATGAACTCGGACGGCTCGTCACCAATCTCAAGTGTTGCGACGAACGGCAACGAGGCCCGAACGCGCTCTCTTTCCGCAGGATTGTCATCCAGAAACAGCATGGACGCTGTTCCCAGATCGAGTGTTTCGGCGATCCTGCGCATGTTTGTCGCCTTGTCGTCAAAATTCGCGACGAAAACCGAAAATTGGTCGAGTTTCAGCCGCATGTCCTCGTGCCGCTCGAACGGTGACCGGGCGACCGTTTCGATGTTCTTGGAGCAAACGGCCAGGACAAAACCGCGGTTGCGAAGGTCGATCAGGAAGTCCTGAAAGGCCGTAAAGGCCTCACCTTCGGCAGTTCCCTGCCCGATGCAGATGCCTTCAAGCCCGTCATCGGCCACGACCCCGCCCCAAAGCGTATTGTCCAGATCAACGACAATGACGCGCGGGGATACGCCGCTCATCGCAGAGAAGACAGCGGACAGTCGGTCCGCCACAATCGGCGTCGCAGCCAGGGAGAAGGGCAGCTTCGCAAGATGGTAGCGAACCGGATCATGGAACGCTGCACCAATGGCAGAAGCAACGCCCGCCAGATCGAAATGCAGGCACCGTCCGGATGCCGCCTCATGCCGGAGACTGGAGTTGGCATGGTCCACCTGTCGGGCCAGCGAGCCCGGAAGGAGCAGATCGGCACCCAAGAAGCCGGATTGGGCCGGTGCCAGAATCGATGCGACAACAACTGGCGCACCGAACCTGATGCGAAGTCTTGCGATCACATCTGCAATGCGACTTTCGTTATCGCGGAAGCAGGCCTCTTCCGCAGCGCGATCCAGAACGGTCTCTGGCCGCGACAGGATTGTGGGATGCAGAAAGAGCGCAACCGCGTCGAAATGGCCCTCGGGCGCGGTCATTCCGAGGTCGTGCGCGAGCGACATGACCGAGTCGAACCCGGTTTCGACGGGCTCGATCCACACACTCCGTGCGAACCCGGCGGCCTCAAGGGCCGGACCAAGGAATCCAATGTTGCCGTTGCCTGCCAGCAGAACGCGCAGCTTGCGGAAGCCGGGAAGAGCAGCATTGGCTGCTCTCAGGGCAGCTGACAGCCGTGCCAGTGTCAGGCGATCGCGGTCCTCAAGGTGCATTGCGGAAAACCGCCGCAGAAATCGGGCTGTTTCGGCAGCGTCAGGAATCCCGGTCCCGATCCGGAGCGCTTTCAAAAGCGCCAAGCTCCGCGCGCGCCAGGAGAGATCCAGCGGTTCGCGCCATCGGTCAGATTGATCGATACTCATCGGGCCGACCGGCTCGCTACGCCGCCTTGCCGGTCTTCTCCCCAACCAGAGCGGCGAGTTCGCCAAGGTTGGCGAGCTTGGCAATTTCCTGGGTGGAAAAGCGCACACCGAACGCCTTCTCGACCATGACGACCAACTGGATATTGGCGAGGCTGTCCCACTGCTCGACGGCACGCGCATCGAGGGCAGCCGTTATGGGTCCGTCGTATTCGTCGAACAGATCACGGAAAAGCGGTTCTATCCGAGCAAAAACGTTCTGATCTGCCATGGTCATGCTCCAGAAATGTTGATTATCTGGGCGCAATCCTCGCTGATCGAGCCGCAGCGATCCCCTTGCATATGTCAACTTTGTCGTCAACCGACAGGCGATCCCGATCAGCAGTCACCGGGAGCAAGCTTGTGCCGTCGAGGCTCTTTGTGCAAGGAAGGATGCCCGTTGTTCTGGTCCGCCTTGTGACCGAAAAGACGGTCCTGATACGATAGCAGACTGGCTCCTACATGTTCGATACAAGCCTCTACCCCACCGTAGCCAGGCTAGCCGACCGGCAACTGACCCTATGGCCCGAGCATCGCCGGTTCCTCGACAAGAGTTTCGCGGGGCGACCAGCTTCGGTCATGCGGACATCGGAGCGGATTGCCAAACTGATCATGGCTCTTTGTGCGGGTGACGCGGCGCGTCTTGACCAGCTGTGCAACGACTATCGCTTTTTGTGTACCGAGATTGTCCTGCCGGAGGAGGAATTCTTCCGGCGCAACGGGCGCTACCGCCTGAGCAAGTTCGCCGACGCTCTCAGCCAAGTTTACGCCAACCGACCGTTCATGGAGCGCTACATGAATGGTCTTCTGCTGTCAGACATTTTCTGGGGCAACCATGCCAGCGCGCTGGATCGCTATGCGAGAAGCTTTCTTGCGCGCGTTCCTGCAGGCGGTTCTTTGCTCGAGATCGGGCCCGGACATGGCCTGCTCATGTACTTTGCGGCGCAGCGCCGGTCCATTGGCTCCCTTGCGGCGTGGGATGTCAGTGAAGCAAGCATTGGCCAGACGCGCCATGCTCTTGATGTCATGGGCGTCGGCAAAGGTGTCTCGCTCCGGCTTCAGAACCTTTTCGAGGCAGGGGTGGATCCGAAGGTGGCGGGCAGTTTCGACGCTATCGTTTTCAGCGAGGTGCTGGAACACCTCGAGCAACCGCGCGAGGCTCTCGCGATCATCCTCAGGCTGCTGAAGCCAGGTGGCCTTCTCTGGCTGCATGTTCCAGCCAACAGTCCGGCGCCGGACCACCTGTTCCTCCTGTCCCACTACAAGCAGGCCGCTGCAATCCTCAGTGAAACCGGCTATGAGATCGTGCAGGAATCCTATTATCCGATGTCCGGCCTGACGCTCGCACAGGCAGAAAAGCGGGAGGCCGCCGTTTCGTGCTGCGTCATTGGTCGCAGGCCCAGGACCACTCCATGATGCCTCTGCTGTCGGCGGCTGACTTCCATCATATCGGAGTTGCTTGCCACGCACTCGACGACGAGCGGGCGTTCTGGACCGCATTTGGATACGCGCAAGAGGGTGATGGATTCCTCGACCCCATCCAGGGAGTCCAGGGGCTCTTTCTCACCGGCGGGGGGCCGAGGCTTGAACTGATCGAAGCCCTGCCGGGATCCGCAACGATTGCGCCATTCCTGAAGCGCGGCATACGTTTCTATCACACGGGTTATTACGTCGACGACCTCGCCGTCGCGATCACCAAGGCGCTCGCTGCGGGCGGCGTACAGACCACCCAACCCGCTCCGGCCACCGCCTTTCACAACAGGCAGATCGCCTTTGTGATGATGCGAAACGGGCAACTCATCGAGTTCATCGAAGCACCATCGGCTGGTCACACCCGCTGATGAGGCGGAAGAGCGGCGATTTCCGCGTCCCGCCCGCTTCTGATCCATTCTTCCAGCGCAATGCCGTTGCTGACGAATGCGAAAGGGTCCTTGCGAAGCACAGCCCGTGATGCCGCGAGAATCTCCTGTGTGTCACACCCATCCATCATGAAGTCATCACTGCCGCCTGTGGATCGGCTGGCAAGCTGCTGGATGGCCTGTGTTGCCTTCCGGTAGTCGAAATCCGGCATCACGCCCGCGGCGCGCACGAAAAAGACCTCTTCGACCGGGCCAACCTCGAGCCCGTCCCGCAGCAGGCGGCCGGGAAAGCGTTTGAAGTAGCGATAGGGAACCTGTTCCAGTTCTTCGGCGCGATGGATGATCGACGCCGAAAGATCCCAATCGACGCCAACGACGACCTGCCGGACGTTCAGGTGCTCCATGCGCTCCATCGCACTGCCCGCTCCCCAGGCGGTCGCGGCGCGAATATCCGCAAAAGCCCCGGCATCAGGGCCCAAAAATACATAGCTGTAGATGGGCTGTGTCGTTCTCAGCGCGCCGGGCTGCCTGCGTGCATATTCGTTCAGCGCGCCAACCTCGCCCTTGGTCCGAACGAGGTCGAAAACGCCGCTTCCGCAGAATGAAAAACTGTAGGTCGGGAAACCGATGGTCCGTCGCGGGCCGATGGCTTCCCGCATCAGGCGCAGGAGCGTTTCAGGCAAGCGGCGGACATCTGCGCCAAAGTGATGCCCGAAGGCCCAGAGCGCCGTATGCACGACGACCGGCGCATCGCCCTCGCCAGCAGCGCGGGCGAATACCTCGCGGAAAGCCGTTTCTGCCCAGTCGCCTTGCAACACACTTCCAGTCCTCTAATGGTGGGGCGTGGTTTGCAAACAAGACAACGGCCCTCATGCCTTTCGATAACACCCCCGGCGAAGAAATGCATTCCTGGATGCGTGATCTGTTTCCGATCATGCGCAGCCTGACGGGTGAGGGCGTGCGGCAGACGGTGGCTTATCTTCAGGAGCTCATGCCCGATCTGCAACTGCGCCAGGTTGCATCAGGGTCATCCGTTCTCGACTGGACCGTGCCGGATGAATGGACCTTCCGGGAGGCCTATCTTGAAACCGAAGACGGACAGCGGATCGTGGATGCAGCCGTCAACCGGCTGCATGTGCTGGGATATTCGGAGCCCGTCGATGCCTGGTTCAGCCGCAATGAACTGGAGCCTTATCTCCATTCGCTGCCAGCAATGCCGGACGCCATCCCCTACGTCACATCCTACTACAAGCGACGCTGGGGTTTCTGCCTGCCGGACACCGTGCGTCGCGCACTTCCCGACACACGGTATCATGCCCGCATCGACACGGAACTGAAGCCGGGGGTCCTGAATTATGCGGATCTGGTCATCCCCGGTGACAGCGACCGCGAGATCATGATCTCGACCTACATCTGCCATCCGCAGATGGCGAACAACGAGCTTTCCGGCCCTGTCGTCGCAACCGCGCTGGCGCGCTGGGTCGCGAGCCTGCCGAATCGTCGGCACACATTCCGTTTTGTGTTTGTCCCGGAAACGATCGGGGCCATCACCTATCTTTCCCGCCACATCGACCATCTGAAGGAAAAGGTTGTGGCCGGATTCGTCATGACATGCTGTGGCGACGAGCGCAGCTGGTCGTTCATGCCCTCACGCAAGGGGGGGACATTGGCCGACCGGGCGGCGCTTCATGTGCTCAACGCCCATGGACTGGACGTCAAGACATACAGTTTCCTCGAGCGTGGCAGCGACGAGCGACAATATTGCGCACCTGGCGTCGATATGCCGTTCGTCTCGGTCATGCGTTCAAAATATGGCGAATACCCCGAGTACCATACATCAGCGGACGATCTCGAACTGGCAACGCCCGCCGGTCTCGCAGGGACATTTGCGGTCATGCAGGATGTGATCCGGCTGATAGAGGCCAATCGCTACTACAGGATGACGACACTCGGCGAACCCCAGCTTGGCAAGCGTGGCCTCTATCGCAGTCTCAGCACGCTCGACGTCGATACTTCGCTCCGCCATACGCTGAACATCGTGGCCTATGCGGATGGCAGCCTCGACCTCATCGATCTCTCGGACAAGATCGGCGCACCGGCGACTCTGATCACGGAAGTTGCAGCACGCCTGATTGAGACCGATGCGATGGTCGCGTCCGATGGTCCGTCAGGATGAACCGGAAAGACTGAACCGGAAAGACTGAACCGGAAAGACTGAACCGGAAAGACTGAACCGGAAAGACTGAACCGGAAAGACTGA
>JANMFA010000127.1:0-2325 GCA_031377545.1 Hyphomicrobiales bacterium
CAGCCGGCACTCGTTCCGCCGATGGCCAAGTCTCGTCGCGTCGTGCCAGCGCCGGCTTATTCGCTGCTCATCGTGCTCTGCTGGGCTCTGCGGCTGCTCGCCTGCTTGTCGCTGGTCAGCGTGGTGAAACTCTCGCTGATGGCGCTCGATGCCGGCTACAAGACCCTGGATGTCGCCATCATCGCACCGCTGGGTCTGGGCTTTGCCGCGGCGATCTGGGCTATGGGCGAAATGGCGCGTGTGGCGCGGGACTCGGCGCGGAACAGCCACCGATGAATGTCGGCGGGTAGGGTGCTTCAAGTCGGCGCAGACGCACCACGTTGGACTGCCAGATGATCGATGACGACCTCGATTCAACTGGTGCGCAAGATGGTGCGTCTGCGCAGAGCCTTGACGCATCTCTGAATGGGTTCACTCTGTCAAGGCCTCGGACGTTCGATTTCTGGCGGAGCAACTCCAATCATCTCTACGGGCTCTATGTCCCAGTTTGTTGAGTGCGGCGACAGCTTCCCAATCACCCTGAGGCTTGATCCCGCACGCCGCAGGTGGGTCGTTTGCGTGCGGGATTTGGTCCGCGAAGCGGACCGGCCATGCGTCAAACGGGCTTGCTGTCGTCGTTTGCTTTCGCCGTCATCGTCGGTCCTGTCACTGCTGCATTGATCATCATCCAGTGCTGCGTCGGTTCTGTCACGGTTGCGTCGGTCATCATCGCTCGCTGCATCAGGTCTGGCCGGCAAAACTTCCGGGGGGAGCCGGGGGTCTGGGGGCCGGCGACTGAGGCCCCCAGCGAGTTACCCTGGACGCCCGCTTCGCCACGTCATCCGGGAACGGGTTTGCCCGGTTGCGGCAACGCCTGGGCCGGCGGGCCGCCAAACGAACGCGCCAGGTCAAAGGCCTCGCCCAGCGCGAACAAGCGCCACACCGCCTCGGCCAGCTTGCGCGCCGCCGCCACGATCGTCGCCTTCATCGACTTGCGCTTCCTCATCTTCTGCACCCAGCGTTTGACCCACATGCCGTCACCCTGCCGGCAACGCAGACACGACATCACCGCCTGTGTCAGCGCCCAGCGGGCCAGGCTGCTGCCCTCGCGCGTCATCTTGTGCCTGCTGCGATGGCCCGCCGACTCGCGATAGCCGGGCGTCAGGCCCGTCGTTTTTGCGTACGCCTTTTCGCTGCGGAAGCGATGCGGGTCGCCCAGTTCGCTCCAGATGATCGGGGCCAGCGTTTCACCCACACCCGCCAGCTCATCATCGAGCAACTGCACCTGTTCGGACTTCTGCGCCAGCGCTTGAATCTGCTCGCGCCAGTGGCCGACCTCCTCATCCATCCACTGGATCCGATCCCACAGCCGGGCGATGGCGCTGCCGCGCTGACCGTGCGCCGGCTTCACTTCCTCCACCAGCTTGGCAATCCGCTGATACCCGAGCGCGCTTTTGAAATCGCTCGTGCCGATGCTCATGCCCAGCTGCGCCAGGTGCGCACGCATCCGCCGGACCAAATCGCTGCGCTCATCGATGACGCGGCGATGCTCCCGGCAGACAATGCGAAGCTCGCGCAGGTCGCCCTCGGCTGCGAACGCATGGGGCAGCCGACCTTCGTACTGAAGATACGCCAGCCACCACGCATCGGTCGCATCCGTCTTCTCGCCGGCGTTGGCGATGGCCTTCACCTTCGACGGCGCCGCCACATGCACGCGCTCTTTGCCCAGCTTCGCCGCCAGCAGATCGTAGGCCCACAAGAAACAACCACTGGCTTCGAGCACCACCTGCACCGCCATGCCGTCCTTGGTCAGCCGGTCGATCAGCGCCGTGAGCACGGGTGCCGACGCCGCCAGACGTTCATTCTCCGTCTCGTCGCCGGCCTGATCGAGCACGCTGATCTGCAGCAATCGCTTGTGCAGGTCCAGACCCAACGTGTTGCCCTTGAATCGTTCCACGCTTCGCTGTAGCTTCTTCATCTGGGTTCCTTTCTGATCCCGCAAGGGATTCCATGTGCCTGGGACAACCGAAACGCTCGGCCAAGCCCGTATTGTGCACACGGAGAGGAACCCATTTACAACATCACCCTACACCGGAGTCCACCCATGTTCCTCACTCGCCGCGCGTTTCTTTTCGCATCTCTCTTCATCACTTCCACCGCCCTCTTCGCCGACGCTCCGAAATCCACCGTCGCGCTCGATCCGGCCAAGCTCGCCAAAGTCCCCGATGTCATCAAGGACTTCGTGGCCCGCGAAAGGATTTCGGGCGCTGTCACGCTCGTGGCCTCGCGCGATCGCATCATTCAACTCGAAGCGGTGGGTCTGGCCGACATCGCCGGCAACAAGCC
>JANMFA010000151.1:0-3554 GCA_031377545.1 Hyphomicrobiales bacterium
TGCCGCGCACGCCGGTGCCGACGGCCTGCCGCTTCCCGGTGATGCGGTCGGTGCACGCGAACTGGTAACGGACTGCAAATTCGTTGCCGGCGACGATGAAGGGCCCGACATAGATTTTCACGTCGGTCTTCCTTTTATGCAGATCGACGAACATTGCTTCCAGATCCTTCTTCCCGACGCGACCGCCCGGATAGGCAAAGACGGCCTCATTCGCAAAGGCCTCCAGAAAGACCCGTGCGTCCGCGGTCTCCCATGCCTTCAGGGTGGTGGTGACAAATGTCACGAGTTCCTCCCGATCGCGGATGATCCGAGCGACTGGTTCCGGGCGCGCGGCGGCGACAGGCGCGGCGGGGGCGCGAGGTTCGGCCGTAACAAAAGCGATGAGTGCCGCCATTTGCACGTCGGTGTAGTGCGCATGGGCCTCCATCGTCGCATCCGGACGCACTGACTTTGGTGCACGGACATACTGCGCGAAAAAATCCGGCCGGTCGCGGGCGTGAAAAGCGAGCACGTCAAAGATGCGGTCACTTTTTGTGCCTCCAAATGTATCGCCCGGCCCGCGGTGGCAGCTCGCGCAGGAGTTGATCCAGATATCGCGACCGACCACGGCCCGGGGTGAAAGATCGGCCCATTTTCCGCTGAAAACATCATGGAAGTGTTCGGCAAAGGTGGTGAATTCGAGCGCCACCACACCCCACGGACGCTTGTGGGCTTCATCCAGCAGCTGGGCGACGGCAGGCACCACCTCGGCTGCGATGGTGATGACGTAAGGACCAAAGTTATGCTTGAGGCCGGGTGGCGGCCAACCGGCCGGGCCGATACCGTTTATCTCCAACACGAGGAAAGGGCGGTAAGTGGTGATGAACTCGCGGTGATAGACTGAGGCGTAGCCATCCTGGCAGAGGGCAAGCAGGGTATCAGCGGTGGGCGAGTGGGGAAGGGCGGCCCACAGGTCGGAAAGGAAAAGCACGGTCAGTTGCGGAGCGTCCAATCCGAAGGCGCGGGGCAGGTTTAGCGTGCTCGTCGGCAGGTTTCTTAATTCCGTCCAGCGCACAAAGCGGCGCTCCCCGGCGGACACACCGGCAAGTTTGCCGCGGAGTTCAAGGTCTTGCGGTGAAGTCCGCTCGATATGCAACTCAATCCCCGGCAGGACGGCGGCTAGCGCGAGGCAGTTTATGGCTAGGCAGACCCGCAATCGGGCATGCCGCCAAAGGGACAAGGATATGAACTCGGGCTTTACGGGGTTCATTTTAAGCGCAGGGTTTCGCCCTCGATCCAAGTACCCTCAACGGATTCGACCTTGGCTACCTTAGGGATGCAGGTTTCGCCCTGCTGCAAGCGGCTGACCAACATGTCTACGGCGCTGATGCCCATCTGTTCGATGTTCTGGTGGACACCTGTAATATCGTCGATCTGCACCGTCGCATCCAGAACGGCGAGGCCGATGTCCCGCGGCACCACCAATTTCTTATTCTTCAGGAAGGTCTCGATCGAGCGGTAATGACTTTCATGGTCGTAGTAAACTATCACGTCGGGCCGGTGTTGCGCATACCAGTTTTCCAGGCCTTCCTGATCCACAGATGAGCCGGCGTATAAGATCGGGATATCCAGACGGTCAAATTCGTAGCGCGCAAAATAGAGATACATCGCAGCAATGAGATGCGCGTTGCGGCCATCCTGATATTGTTGGAGGATCAAACCAGGCCGGCGATAACCCCGGCGCTTGAGGGTCATCAGCAGCAAGTTTGTGTCGTTTGCCCAGTGACCGTGCACACGATGCAGCCGGGTAGAGATACTGGCTCCCTGCGTCACGATGACAAATTTGTGCAATTCCACCGGCATCTCTTCATCCAGATCAGGCGCGCCCAGAGAAAGCAGACCCAGAATACCCCGGGTCTCAAGAATGCGGCTCAAACGGTTCAGAGTCATGGTCGGGTTTTTAATCCAAAAAGGCTCGACCCGGTAGCCCAGCTCTCCGGCGCGCTTCACGATGCTGCGATGCAGCCGGATCAGATGGGGCCTCCGCCGCTGGGAAAGCCAGGGTCGTTCCTCCGGGTATAACGAGATGAGGCCGAGGCAACCCGTCAATTGATCAGACGTGTGAGAGCGGATCGTGCGCATCAATTCTGAAACCCGCCCATCCACGACATACTTGTGCTTTTTGACCAAGGCGGTGACCCGGGCCTTGGTCTCAGCCGAGATGCGCGGATGGTTGCGCAGCGCCAGTGAGATGGTGGCTTGGGACACTCCGGCCAGCTGCGCCAATTCCCGCATCGTCATGGCAGGCATCCCTGAGTTCCCTTTGCCCCGGCGTCAAGCTGCCCTTAGGTTAAGGATAACCTAAGGGGCTATTGTCTCCATCGGGGGATGGTTCTCTCTCGGCCCCGCACACCTAGTTCATTACCCCCTCCCGCCGTGTGTCGCAGTGTTTTATGCTTTAACTGTGTCGTTACCTAGAACCAACCCACACTGAACCCGTAACCCCATGCCCTCAGCCACGCCAATCGCCAGTGTTATTTCCCCCGGTGACCGCCTGTGTCGCCTCGCGCTCGGTCTATTCGTTGCATCCATTGCCGCTTCATCCCTCACGGCCCAGACCGCGGGTGAACCCAAGGGTGATGTCCTGAAACTGTCCACCTTTGAGGTTTCAGGCGCCATGCCGAACCGCTACCAAGCCTCCGACGTATCGAGCGGCGGGCGCGTCCGCACTTCGATCTTTGATTCGCCGCAGACGATCAACGTCGTAACGGATGCGTTGCTCAAGGATGTCGGTGCAGTCCGCATCCTCGATGCGCTCAAATACGTGCCCGGTGTCACAGAATCCACGCTGCCCAACGGCCTCGACCGCCTCACGGTGCGCGGCTTCCAGATTGATGGCGCCACCGTCGACGGTTTCTATGACATCACCCAGGGCAACATTGATCCTCTCACCATCGACCGCATCGAGGTGGTCAAGGGTCCCAACGCCATTCTCTCCCCCTCGGGCAGTCCGGGTGGCACCGTCAACAACGTCACCAAAAAGCCGCTCTACACCGACCAGCGCAACACAGTGCGGTTGGAATATGGTGCTTTTGACGCGGGTAGCATCGAGATCGATTCCACCGGTCGGCTGGGTGACACCAACTCCAAATTCGCTTATCGTATTCTCGCGGCTTACCGGGATTTTGACAGTTATTACGGCAACACCTCGACGAAGCGCCACACCATCGCCCCTTCGCTGTCCTACCTCTTTAATCCGCGCACCAAGCTTACGCTCCAGGCCGAGTTCTCTGATTGGAAGGCGGGTGCCTATCTCGGCATTCCGATTGATCCCTCGTCCGGTTCAACCAACACGGCCAGGTTGCTGGCGGGCGTTGACCCGCAGAAAGCCGTCTACGCCGATGATATCTACCGCAAAGACAAGCGCACCACCTACCGGGCGTTCTTCACCAGCGACCTAACGGATCACCTCTCCGTGCGGGTTGCCGCCCGCATGGCGAGCTACTACCTGGACAACCAAGGCCTGAATTTCGCGCCTAACAATGGCAATGGCGGCGCCACCAACCCGCTCACGG
>JANMFA010000155.1:0-3364 GCA_031377545.1 Hyphomicrobiales bacterium
TAGCCGGAGATGACATCCGCAAGGGTCAGGATGGGTGTGTCCGCTGTCATCGCTGCCTCAATGGCCAAGATAGGCCTCGATCACTTTCGGATCGCGGCGGACTTCATCAGGGGATCCTTCCGCGATGATCTGGCCTTCAGCGAGCACCAGGATACGGGTGCAAAGGCTCATCACGAATTCCATATTGTGCTCGATCACCACGAAGGTGGCACCGGTCTCGCTGTTGATCGCCTGGAGCCGCTCTTTCAGGTTGGCGAGCATTGTCAGGTTCACGCCGCCTGCCGGTTCATCCAGCAGCACAAGGCGGGGGCCTGCCATGAAGGCCATGGCGCAATCCAGCAGCTTCTGCTGGCCATAGGAGAGGCCGGAAGCCTTTTCATCCGAGAGGTGGTCCAGACGGAAGAACGAGATCATCCGGTTGGCAGCCCCCGTCAGCCCGGCGTCGCGCTTGCCGAACAGGCGGCCGACGCGTGTGCCCTGATGTTCCTGTCCCGCGAGGATGAGATTCTCGCGCACCGTCAGTTCCGGAAACACCTGCAGCAGCTGGAAGGTGCGGCTCATGCCCAGGCGGTTCAGCGCGGACGGGCGCAGGCCCGCGACGCTCTTGCCATCGAGGCGGACATCTCCGCGGTTGGGCGTGAGCTGTCCCAGGATGCAATTGAACAGCGTCGATTTGCCCGATCCGTTGGGTCCGATCAGGCCAAGAATTTCGCCCTCACGGACATCGAATGTCACGCCACGCACGGCATGCACGCCGCCGAAGGACTTGGCGACATCGCTGACTTCGAGAACCGTCTTGCCGGATGCGGCGCTCATGGCTTGGCTCCGTCCAGCGTGGGGCCCTTGACGTCGGCATGGGGTCGCCGCTTGGGAGTCATGAGTGCCGAAATGGCGCCGGCGAAGCCGCGCGGCATGAAGGCGATCATGACGATGACGATCAGGGCATAGATGATAATGTAAGACGCGTGGTTGGCCCAGGTATGGCCCGCTCCCACCAGCGAGGATTGGAACGTCTCGATCCACAATGGCAGCAACACCGCAACGCCCGCTCCGATGAAGGGTCCGATGAAGTACCCGATACCACCCACCACGATCATCAGCAGGAACAGAAGCGACTTTTCGAGGGTGAACGGATTGGGGTCGATGAACTCGACGAGCGGTGCGAACAGTGCCCCGGCCAGGCCGCCATAGGCCGAGCCGATGGCAAAGGCGAGCAACGTGTACTGGCGCACATCGACGCCTAGGCTCTCGGCCCTGACGGCGTTCTCGCGCAAGGCCGTGAAGGCGCGGCCCCAGGGTGACTTCACCAGCCACCACATGGCGGCGGCGAGTATAACGGTCGCGGTCAGCACGAAGTAGGTGTAGCGATGCGGCAGCCGCCGTGAAGGTGACATCTCGATACCGAAGACGCTGGGTCGGGTGATGTCCTGGATGCCGAAGACGCCGCCGGTCAGCCATTCCTCGTTGCGGAACACCAGCCACATCAGCACGGAGAAGGCGAGTGTCACGAAGGCGAGGTAATGCTTCTGCACGCGCAGGGCCGGAAAGCCGATGATCAGGCCCAGCAAGAAGGTGAAGACCGCCGACACCGCCATCGCGGTCAGAAGGGAGAAGGGCGACCATGCCAGCGTGACGGGTGTTGCCACGAAGGGCAGGGACAGGGCCAGCGTTCCGCCCTTGATCATCAATGCAGTGGTATAGGCGCCGACCCCCATGAACCCGGCTTGCGCCAGCGTTTCCTGTCCGGCGTATCCCATGATGAGGTTGACGCCCAGTGCCGCGACCGCAGTCACCAGCCAGAGCGACATGATGTTGTTGCCATAGCGGCCGAGCCACATCGGTGCAATGAACGCCAGCACCAGTGCGATGGCGAGCAGCAGGAGAGGAAGATGGCGCTTCATACCGAACGCTCCTCGCGCCGTCCCAGCAGGCCCTGTGGGCGGAACAGGATGATGACCACGAGCAGCACCAGTGGCACCGCCAGCCGGTAGCGGCTGGAGACATAGGCAGCGGCGAGATTGTCGAGCACGCCGACGACCAGACCGCCAACAATCGCTCCACGGACCTGGTTAAAGCCGCCGACGATCGCAGCGACGAATGCCGTCAGGCCCAGAACCTCGCCGTTTGTGAACTTCGCCAGATAGATCGGCGAGATCAGCAGGGAAGCAACGGCGGCAAGGCCCGCGTTGATCAGGAAGGTGTAGAGAACCATACGCTCGACATCGACACCCAGGATGCGCGCCACGGTCGGGTTCTGCGCGGTCGCCTGCATCTTGCGGCCTGTGCGGGTGCCCGACAGGAACCATTGCAGCGCCACGATGGTGGAGATGGCAACCACGAGAACGCCGATCTGCGCCAGCGAGATC
This sequence comes from Hyphomicrobiales bacterium, assembly GCA_031377545.1. GTDB lineage: Bacteria > Pseudomonadota > Alphaproteobacteria > Rhizobiales > Beijerinckiaceae > JADCCX01. Next base: position 2,367 of record JANMFA010000155.1, read on the forward strand.
TTCACGCCTGCGACCGAATAGAGCGTGTCAGGCAGGATGGTCGGAAAGCGCTGCCCCTCGGCGCTGTAGAATTCCTTCACGCCATCCTTCAGAAGAAGCGCGAAGGCGATGGTGGAGATGACAAGCGGCAGGGTGCCCTTCTGGCCGATCAGCGGATCCACGATCACATGCTTGAAGGCAAAGCCGAGAATGGCCAGGGCGCAGGCGATGGAGAAGACGGCGGCAATGCCGAAGGGCATGCCCAGCGCCGACATGCCGGCCAGTGCAAAGAACGCAGGCACCATCACGAACTCGCCCTGGGCGAAGTTGATGGTTTGCGACGTCTGCCACAAAAGGGTGAATCCGATGGCCGCGAGGGCGTAGATCGATCCCGTCGCGATACCGGCGATCAGCAGTTGCAAGAAGTCGGTCATGACCGCTCCGGATGTGCCGTAGGATGATGGGAACCGATCGCTCGGTGAAGAATACCCTGTCCGCCTTCGGGGCGGACAGGGCCTTGATTGGGCACGAGGGCCTTACTTCAGCTTCGGCAGGGTCTTGCTGATGATTTGCTTGCCGTCCTTGATTTCGGCCAGGAAGGAAATCCGGTCGATTTCACCGGTCTCGTCCCAGGAGGCTTCGATCAGGATGCCTGGCTCCTTGTCGGGCGAGATGGTCATGCCACGCAGGGCCGCTGCAATCGCCTTCGGTTCCAGCTTGCCAGCCTTTTCAGCGGCCGCCTTGACCATGAACAGGGCGATATAGCCCTTGATGCCGTTGTGGTCAGGCTTCGACTTGTAGCGCTCCTCGAAGCGCTTGCCGAAATCCTGCACGGCAGGGATCGCCGCATCGACAGTGAGGCCGACGTGGCCACGCACACCGTTGGCGGAGGCTCCCGCGAGATCAACGACCTTCTGGCCCAGAAGCGTGGTCTCGCCGATCAGCGGCTTGTCGAGACCCTGCTTCTTGGCTTCGATCAGGATGCGGGCGCTTTCCTCTTCGTCTATATGATCGAAGAG
>JANMFA010000245.1:0-2775 GCA_031377545.1 Hyphomicrobiales bacterium
CTTGTCGAGACTGCCGGCGCCGGAGATGACGCCATCAATCTGAAGCTTGGTGTCAAAGCCGACCAGATCGACGTCGATGCCATCGGAGAGCTGCACGTTCACGGTCGAGAGCATGCGGGCCGTGAGGGCTCCGAAAGCGCCGGGTTGCGACACGTTGATCTCCGCGCGTCCCGACGCGACATCGAAGTTCAATGTGCTCGTCGGCCCGCCGCCCGATAACTCGTACTTGATGTTGGCCGTGCTGACGATGTTGAGCGTGCCGATGGTGCGGGTGAGCCCATCGCCCAGCGCAATGGTGCGCGTGCCAGCGGTGGTGTTGAGGGTGGTGCCGAGTGTGGCCACGTCGCCGACGGCGTCGGGGAACCCGGCGCCGAGACCCCAGTTGGCAGGCGTGCTCCAGGAGCCCGATGTCGTCGTCCAGCTGCCGTTTGTCATATCTTTAACACTCCATTACGATACGCACTGTTTAAATATTAAGATGTGGTGACATTTGGTTGCCACAGCGAAAGGATAGATCTTGCGCTGTGGCGCAGTCCGATGACTTGGACTACTGTTGGGCCGTACCCTAGTCGCTGTGCGGAAGCTCGCATCATCAGGATTGATTACGCCGGAGCTTTTTCGGTTGGATGGCGCGTTCAGCGCTTGCCGCGCAGCTCGGCCGACTCTCGGACCGGCATGAGGCCGGTCAACAGCGCCACCACATCTGTCTGTCGCTGCAACCCGGTCTTCTCAAGCAACGCGCGCACCTGGACGCGCACGGTGTTAGGCGAGACATCGTTGTCCACGGCGATCTCCTCCACCACCTTGCCGGCCACGAGGCCGCGGGCCACGCGCGCCTCCGCAGGCGTCAGATCAAACAGCGAGCGCATCAGCTCGAGCGGTGGGGCCGCAGACGTCGAGACTGGCATAAGCAGGAAGATGGCGGCGCTGCCGGCGAAAATGTCCTGCGCCGAGAAGCGCAGGGGGATGAGATGGCCAACCAGCAGCTCATCCAGCCCTGCGGGCCTGACCGGAAACGAGCGAACGCCGCTGTTGTCCGCCAATCCGATACGCGCGAGCGCGTCGGAGAGCAGGGCGTCCGCCTGCCTGTCGGTCAGCGTCACACGATCAAAGGCACGCCAGCGCACGACCCCGGACCGGTCTTCGACCATGCGGTTTGCGGCGAGCACCTTGCCGTCGCGGTCGAAGACTAGCGCCGCAATGCCGAGAGCGGCGAGGGCATCCGTGGCCGCCCGTGCCCGCTCCAGCTTCATGCGCGCCGACAGGATGGCCGTGCGCGCCAGATGCGGGCGCAGCGCATCGAGCATGCGGATCGCCTCCGCACCGATCGGATTGTCAGACGCGAGTCTCGACAGGATCACGGAGACGGTCTCGCCCGTCGGCAGGGTAAAGGCCGTCGCCGTGCCGAAGCCGAGGCCGAGCTTGCGCCAGAATTCGCGGTAGATCGGCTCCGCGTCCAACTCCTCTGGCGAGCATATGTCGAAGTCGCGTAGAAACCCGGGATGAGCTGTGCCATGCACCCGCGACATCAGCCCGCCGCGCCAGTACCAGCCATCGCAGATGAATCGCTCCGTCACTTCATGGGCGTTGCGCGACGCCGTCCAGGCGCTGACCTTCGATTGGGTCACGAAAAGCGAAGCCCCGGCGGAGCCAGAGAGCTTCGAGGTGTCGCGCAGCACTTCGGGCCATAACTCTGGCACGAAGCCACATTCGTAGATGCGGTCGATAAGTGCCGAATCCATCCGGCTTCCCCTGCGATCCAACTGTCCCGCTATCGGCAGGCTTGCCGAGGACAAAGAATCGACAGCAGAGCAACATAACTCTGCCGCCCTATCAAGGGCCATTGCTCTCTAGGTCGGTCGCGCTCGACGCATACGATGCCTACCTCGTGAACTGCCGGTACTTCACCCGCTTCGGCTCCACGCTGTCCGCGCCCAGCCGCCGCTTCTTGTCTTCCAGATAATCCGAGAAGCTGCCCTCGAACCATTCCACGTGGCTGTCGCCTTCGAAGGCCAGGATATGGGTTGCGATGCGGTCGAGGAACCAGCGGTCGTGGCTGATGATCACGGCGCAGCCCGCGTAATCCTCGATGGCTTCCTCCAGCAGGCGCAGCGTGTCCACGTCGAGGTCGTTGGTGGGCTCGTCGAGGAGGAGCACGTTCGCGCCCTTCTGCAGCATCTTGGCGAGGTGCACGCGGTTGCGCTCGCCGCCGGACAGCATGCCCACCTTCTTCTGCTGGTCGCCGCCCTTGAAGTTGAAGGTTGAGGTGTAGGCGCGGGAGTTCACCTCGCGCTTGCCCAGATAGATGATGTCGTTGCCGCCCGAGATTTCGCCCCAGACTGTCTGCTTGTCGTCGAGGCTGTCGCGGCTCTGGTCGACGTAGCCGAGAGAGACGCTCTCGCCGATCTTGATTTCGCCCTTGTCCGGCTTTTCCGCGCCGGTGATCATGCGGAAGAGGGTGGTCTTGCCCGCACCGTTGGCGCCGATGATGCCGACAATGCCGCCGGGCGGCAATTTGAACGACAGATCATCAATCAGCAGCTTGTCGCCGTAAGCCTTGGAAAGATTGGTGAAATCGATGACATTCGCGCCCAGCCGCTCGGCGATCGGGATGCTGATGGCGGTCGGGTCCACCACCTTGCTGTTTGCGGCGGCGACAAGTTCCTCGTAGCGCTGGATGCGGGCCTTGTTCTTGGCCTGCCGCGCCTTGGGGGAGGAGCCGGCCCAGACGCTTTCGCGTTCGATGGTCTTTTGCAGCGCCTTGTCCTCGCGGCC
>JANMFA010000276.1:0-1972 GCA_031377545.1 Hyphomicrobiales bacterium
GCTTCTTCGGCGAGGTGGGTGCCTTCATCAAGGAGAACGAGGCGGACGAAACGCTGAAGCCGCTCCTGAAGCCCTTGCAGGCCTCGCTCGGCCATCTCCAGCAGGCGACCATGTGGTTCATGCAGAACGCCATGGCCAAGCCGGACAATGCCGGGGCGGGTTCGCATGACTACATGCATTGCTTCGGCCTCGTGGCGCTGGGCTATATGTGGGCGATGATCGCAAAGACGGCGCAGGGCAAGCTGAAGGCCGGCGCGAACGGCGCGACCGAGCGCATGAACCACAAGCTCGTTACAGCGCGGTTCTACATGGAGCGCATGCTGCCGGAGACGGGCGCGCATCTGGCGCGGATTCAGTCCGGTGCCGACACGATGATGGCGCTTCCTGCTGAGGCGTTTTGAGACAAGAGAATCGGGAGAGGAAACAACAATGACCGACGCCTTCATCTACGATCACGTCCGCACGCCGCGCGGCAAGGGCAAGGCCGATGGCTCCCTGCACGAGGTAACGGCTATCGAACTGGGCACGCAGCCCTTGCGCGCCCTGAAAGAGCGCAACAATCTCGACGTCACGCTCGTCGAGGACGTCATCTATGGTTGCGTTGATCCGGTCGGCGAGGCTGGCGCGGATATCGCCCGCACCTGCGCCCTCAAGGCGGGCTACGGCAAGACGGTACCGGGCGTGCAGATCAACCGCTTCTGCGCCTCCGGCCTCGATGCCGTGAACCTCGCGGCGGCGCAGATCATGTCGGGCCAGAAGGACATGGTCATCGGCGGCGGTGTGGAGAGCATGAGCCGCGTCGGCATGGGTGCCTCGGGCTTCGGCATCGCCATGGACCCCTCGATTGCGATCGACAGCTATTTCATGCCGCAGGGCGTGGCGGCAGACCTGATCGCCACGCGCTATGGCTTCAGCCGCGACGATGTGGATGCATTCGCGGTCCAGTCGCACAAGCGGGCTGCCAATGCCTGGGCCAAGGGCCATTTCAAGAGGTCTGTGATCCCGGTGACGGATATCAACGGCCTCACCATCCTTGGCAAGGACGAGACGATCCGTCCAAACACGGACATGCAGGCGCTTGGAGCGCTGAAAGCCTCCTTTGCCATGATGGGCGAGCAGGGCGGCTTTGATGCCGTGGCAATCCAGAGCCATCCGGAGATCGAGAGCGTCAACCATGTCCACCACGCCGGCAATTCATCCGGCATCGTGGATGGCGCGGCGGCGGTGCTTCTGGGCAACAAGGCGGCGGGCCGGAAGGCGGGTCTCAAGCCCCGCGCCCGCATCCGCGCCTTCGCCACCGTAGGTTCTGACCTTGGCCTGATGCTGACCGGCCCGGTCGATGTGACCAAACTGGTCCTCAAGAAAGCCAGGATGAAGCAGTCGGATATCGACCTGTTCGAACTGAACGAGGCATTCTCGTCAGTCGTGCTGCGCTTCCGGCAGGCCTTCGACATCGATCCCGACATCCTCAACGTCAATGGCGGTGCCATCGCCATGGGTCATCCGCTGGGAGCCACCGGCGCGATGATCCTCGGCACCGTGCTCGACGAACTGGAGCGCACCAACAAGCAGGTTGCGTTGGTGACGCTGTGCGTCGCCGCAGGCATGGGCGTAGCCACGATCATCGAGCGGGTGTGACTTGATCTACCCTTCTCCCCAAGGCTGACAAACTTGTGCAGTCGGCCCAAGTTTGCTGCGGGGAGAAGGTGGTCGGCGGATGCCGACCGGATGAGGGGTCGCGCAGACCCAACCAGGTTCAATCAGGTGCCGGGCTTGGCAAGACCACGCGGACAGGGCAGCGCAACCCCTCATCCGCCTTGCTTCGCAAGGCACCTTCTCCCGCAAGGGGAGAAGGGGAGATCACAGATGAAACTCAACAATTTCACCATCGCAACGGACGCCGACGGCATCGCCACCGCCGTCTGGGATATGAAGGACCGCTCCATGAACGTCATCACCGACGAGGTTATGG
>JANMFA010000285.1:0-2539 GCA_031377545.1 Hyphomicrobiales bacterium
CGTCCTGTCGTCACTGCGCGAGTATCGGCCGGACGGCATCATTGTCTGCCCCGTCGGAGGCTCTACCGAGGACAGCCTGCGCAACATCGCCGAAAGCGGCATGCCGATCGTGCAGATCGCCCGGGAGATCGAAGGCCTGAATGCCGATTTCGTCGGTGCCGATGACCGCTACGCCACCGAGCTTGCGGTGGAGCATCTGATCAAGCTGGGGCATACACGCATCGCCTATGTCGGCGGCAACGATGCCACCTCCAACGGCCGTCAGCGCCATGCCGGATTTGTGGAATCCCTCGTTCAGCACGGAATGAAGGCTGATCCCGCGATGATCATCGCCGGAGAAGGCAAGCGGCTGACCGGCCTCGAGAGCATCCCGAAGCTGTTGAGCCTTCCAACACCGCCAACAGCCATCATCTGCTTCAACGACAGTGTGGCTTTTGGCGTGATGCATGGGCTTCAGAAGGCCGGTCTTGCACCTGGCCGGGACATGTCGGTCATCGGCTGTGATGACGTCAGTGACGCCGCCCTCTGGGTTCCGCCGCTGACGACGATCCACAACCAGCATATCGAGATGGGCCGCCTGGCCGCCGAGATGATGATGCGGCGGATTCAGGATCCTGGCCAGCCGCCGCGCCGCATCATGCTGGAGCCACGCCTTGTCGTGCGCGAGACCACGGCTCCGCCCAGGACAGGCAACTGACATCGCCAGGTGTTTCACATGAAAAAGCCCGGTCAGACGACCGGGCTTTTTTAATTGATCGGGGTGATTGCCGGTCAAAGCATGCCGAGCATGGCTTCCGCGCCGGAAACAGCGGCCTGACCCGGTGCTTCCTCGATGGACAGCGCCGTCACGACGCCATCCTTGACAATCATTGAATAGCGCTGCGAGCGGATTCCAAGTCCGCGGGCACTGAGATCGAGATCAAGGCCGATGGCCTTGGCGAAAGCGGCACTTCCATCCGCCAGGAAATCGACCTTGCCGGTCGCGCCGCTGGCCTCTGACCAGGCTTTCATCACGAAAACATCGTTCACACCCGTGACGGCGATGGCGTCGACACCCTTGGCCTTGATCGCATCCCCGTGCTGCACGTAGCCCGGCAGGTGATTGGCGTGGCAGGTCGGCGTGAAGGCGCCGGGAACAGCAAAAAGAACCACCGTGCGTCCGCCGAAATACTCCTGCGTCGTGACGGGCTTTGGACCATCGGCCGATGGCGAGGTGAATGTGGTTTCTGGCAGGCGATCACCAACCTTGATGCTCATCGAAGACTCCCTGGACTGTTTGCCCGGCCTTGTTACGGCGTGATCAGGGCCATGTCGAGCCTCGTGCGGACCTCGATCGCACGGTCACCCGCAACGAGGGTCATCAGGAGATTGGCACCGGCGCAATCCGGCGACCTGTCCCGCTCGACCACAAGCACCTCGAACGTCCCGGGAGCACCGCCGATTCCCGGCATGAACGCCTTCGTTTCAAGGAACCAGGGCGTTTCGCCCTCGACGAACAGTTCGGGCCGGGAGCCTTCAGGCACCCGGATTCCAACGAGGAAATGCTCCGGCGCCGGAGCTTTCCTGAGATCAATCATCTGAAGCGGCGCAATGGCACCCAATTGGGTCATGGCCGGAACCAAGCTGATGGCCTTGCGCAAAACATCGACAAACGGGCTGGGCGGGCCTTCGAACAATGCGAGCACGCCCGTGCCATGGGCGGGAACACACAGCTTTTCACACACAGCGTAATCAGCCACCAGCCGCAGGACGACAGCGGCTTTCGGATCCTGCGCCACAACCGTGAGCGGAAATATGACCTCGTCCCCCATGTAACCAAAGGACACGCCGCCCGCGCCGTCGTCAAAGCGCTTCGGCGCGGGAAAATGCACGGTGACGGAGCGCAGGTTCTGCGATGTCTCGAACCTGAAGACAGGCGGTACGCCACTGTCGCCGGGATGGCGCCAGTAGGTCTTGAAGCCAGGTTTCATGCGCACGACGATACCCGCGCTGTATTCCCCCGCCTTCGCAGCATTGCCCCGGATCAGCCTGATTGCGGAATGCGACGCCTCCGACCAGCCGGAGTTGAAGGGGGATGCCGCTTGCAGGGACGACGGAGCAAGTCCCGCTGTCAGCAGGCCAGCACCGAAGATTTGCACAGCTTCGCGTCGCGACAGACCGTTGGAGAGTTCGATGTTCATGATCCCGCCATGCCATGGGCGCGAGCGGTGCGCCAACCAAGATTCCGTGAAGCTTGCGCCAGCGTGTGTTCGCAGCAACCGGAACGCTGGGGAAGGTCACGCTCTGCGACCTTCTGCTATCCGTACATGTCCAAGCTTTTCAATTCCTGAATCCGCGCTTAGCATGCATGTCATGAACCTTCAGAAACTCAGCAGCAGCGGCAAGCAAGGTGCGCTCGGTGGCCAGATGTTGATCGCCATGCCCGGCATGCGCGACGAACGCTTCCAGCGCAGTGTCATCTACATCTGCGGACATTCCGAAGAAGGCGCGATGGGTATCGTCATCAACAACCGCACCCCCAGCATGACATTCCGCGACC
>JANMFA010000119.1:0-1910 GCA_031377545.1 Hyphomicrobiales bacterium
CGCTCACCCGGTCTCATTCCTGCGGCAGGAGCTGATCAAGCGCCGCTTCGTCACCTGCGCCGAGGCTAGCCAAGCGCGCGACGGCCGCTGGATGCAGGTTGCCGGGCTTGTGCTCGTGCGCCAGAAGCCAGGCTCGGCCAAAGGCGTCATGTTCATCACCATCGAGGACGAGACCGGCGTCGCAAACCTCGTGATCTGGCCCTCGCTCTACGAGAAGCAGCGCCGCATTATCCTGACCGCCGCCATGCTCGGCATCAATGGCAAGGTGCAGCGCGAGGGCGAGGTCGTGCATTTTATCGCGCAGAGGCTGACGGATTTGTCGCCGGAACTCGTCAGCGTTGGCCAGCGTAATACGGCGTTTCCATTGCCCCATGGGCGCGGCGATGAGTTCCATGGCGGCGGTCCCGGACTTGATCCACGTAGCTTGCCACCAAAAACCTTGCCGCCCAAAGCACTTCAGCCCAAACACCCACCGCGCGACATTTTCATTCCCGACCGCCCTATCGACACCATCGTGCCCAAGACGCGGGATTTTCGCTGAGTTGGCCTGACAGCCTGCATCACCGATCTGAATCGAACGGTCGTGATTGATTCAGGAAAGTCGTTGGACGCCGCAGTCTGCGTTTGAAACAATCAGCGAACACTGTCCTCGCGCTCCAAACGGCCTCGCATGCATGATCTCAATCTTTCCAGTGCCATCGATGAGCGCAACCAACTCAAAGAAGCGATGCGCACGCAGCTCGACAACGGCCTTCGCCTCGAACGGATCGAGCCGGAACGCAACATGGCGCGGTACTATACGCTTGCCGTCGAGCTGACGCTGTTCGAGGACTGGTCCTGCACCCGCGGCTTCGGTCGCATCGGAACGCGGGGCGGGCGGATCATGCTGGGGCTGTTCGAGGACCGCGCGGCCGCAGAGGCTGAACTCATCGCCCTCCTGCGCGCCAAGCAGGCACGCGGATACCGCATCACCACCCCATGATGGCGGCACGGCTGCTTCTGGAAATAATCCTGTGGGCCGCCGTGCCTTCTGATCGCAAACTGGCAAGCCCAACCGCCAGTGAGGCAACGATCAGCCGCGTCCGGGTTTTCCCTGCCTGACAGGCCCCGTCCGGGAGACCGATAGAGGCGGTCAAATCACCCTGTCAATTGTCCCTGTATTGGTTCAATCCTGCCACATTGCGATAGAAACCTCAAAACCGTTCTCCTGTGGCCTGTCTCCGAAGCCATGCCCGGTCTCGCCTGTGATCGAGCGCCGTGCGGGCAGGGCGGGTCAACCCGCTTCCGGAGCGGCCAAGGGGGTTTCCCCATCATCACATGCGTGATGACGGCTACGCCGCCCGTTCCGGGTGGGTGATCCCCCTCCCCCTTGGCCGCTCCGTCCGGGGTCAGCTGGCGCTGGCCTCAAGAAGGCTGACCACCCTGCCGCGCCGTCGCTTCGTCAGCGGCGTCCCGGAGCTGGTTCCGGGAGCAGCACACAAGGAGAGACTTCCATGGCTTCCACCATCGCAACCCTCACCAAGACCGCCAACGGCTTCAAGGGCGTCCTGACGACGCTGATGCTGAAAGCCCCGATCGAGTTCCAGGCCAATGCCCGCAAGGCCAACGACAAGGCCCCGGACTTCCGGGTCGTCGCCAGCAATAACGGCTTCGAGCTCGGCGCCGCCTGGATCAAGCAGGCCAAGAACACCGGCGAGGAATACATCTCCGTCAGCCTCTCCGCCCCCGAGCTCAACGGGGTGATGTACGGCAACCTCGCCGCAGCCCCCGGCGGCAAGGAGGACGAGTACGTCCTGATCTGGAACCGCCGGAACTGACCGCATAACCCCGACGCGATGCTTCGGCCCCGCCGCAACCCGGCGGGGCCGGAACTGTGTTTGCAGGCAGCCGGAAAGGCGTCAGGGCCTGGT
>JANMFA010000381.1:0-28650 GCA_031377545.1 Hyphomicrobiales bacterium
CGCAGTTCAGCGACCTGTCGCGTATCGAACATGCTGTGGGAGCCAAGCTCTCGCAATCGCAGTATCTGGTGCTGCGCAACAGCAGCGCCCACTACATGACGATCGAAAGCGGCACAGGGATTGGCTTCATCCCGAGCTATACCTTCGGGATCGGCACGCGGCTGGTGCCGCTGACAGTGCCCTTGCGGTACGAGATGGATGTCTGGCTCTGCTTCCATGAGGATGGCCGAAGCACGCCGCGCATCGCCAAGGTGATCGACTGGTTGAACAGCATCTTCGATCCGCGCCTTTACCCGTGGTTCCGCAGGGAGTTCGTGGCACCAAAGGATTTCGACGCCGTGATCGAATCAAACGGCGTGAAGAGTCAGATCCTCGATCTCAGCCTGCGGCGCTGACGCATCAGCCTTTCCGCGCTTCAATGGCATCCCAGATGGGAACGGCCAGATCAGGCCCGCCCAAGCGCTTGATGGCGCGGATGCCGGTCGGGGATGTCACATTGATCTCGGTGAGATTGCCGCCGATCACGTCGATCCCCGTGAACAGCAGGCCGCTTTCCTTCAGCACAGGGCCGATGCGCTCGCAGATTTCGCGCTCGCGGGGGCTGAGCTGTGTCGTCTCGGCCGCCCCGCCGCGCACCATATTGGCACGAATGTCACCGGGCTGGGGCACGCGGTTGACCGCACCCATCGCCACGCCATCAACCAGGATGATGCGCTTGTCGCCGTCCACGACCTGCGGCAGAAACCGCTGGATGACCCAGGGCTCGCGCGAAAAAGCCGCGAACATGTCGTAGAGCGGCCCGAAATTGGGGTCCTCCGGACCAACCTTGAAGATGCCTGCTCCACCGTTGCCATACAGCGGCTTCATCACGATCGCGCCATGCTCCTTGCGGAAGGCTTCGATCATGGCGCGGTCTCGTGTGATCAATGTGGGTGGCATCAGATCCGGAAACAGGGTCACCATGATCTTTTCCGGCGCATTGCGCACATGTGCGGGATCATTGACGACAAGCGTTTTCGGATGCACCCGCTCCAGCATATGGGTGGCAGTAATGTATGACATGTCGAAAGGCGGATCCTGCCGCATCAGCACGACATCCACGGTATCCAGCGGACGCATCATGGCTTCACCGAGGGTGAAGTGATCGCCCTCGACATCGCGGACATGCAGCGGCTGCATTCGCGCCGAGACGATCCCGTCCTGCATCGCGAGGCTTTCCGGGGTGTAGAACAGCAACTGATGACCCCGCGCTGTTGCTTCAAGCAGCAGCGCGAAGGTCGAATCGCCCTTGATCTTGATATGGGCGATCGGGTCCATCTGGACGGCAACGGTCAGCGGCATGGTGGCTCCTTCGCAGAGACCTGATCTGGGGTTTGCAGGGTGGCAACGTCAATGGGTGAGGATGCGCTTGCCCGCTTTCTTTGCCGCATCCTGTTCGGCAGTCGGCATTCCGCTCCAGCCCCCCACCCACAGGGCCCACCACACCAGAACCGGCTGCAGGCCCAGCCTCGGTGCGTGATACCACCAGGTTTCGGGCCAGGCCGCGCCCTGAGCCGCCAGCATCGCGTGCCCGATGTTGGCGGGAAATACGCAGACCGCATAGAGCGCCAGCAGGAGGCCCGCAGCGCGTCGGCATGGTGCCAGCAGCAGGCCGATACCTCCCGCGATTTCGCACAGGCCGGTGGCCAGCACGACCGCCTCGGGATAGGGGATAAACCCGGGCATGATGCGCAGGAACACGACGGGCGACGTGAGATGAAGAATGCCCGCGGCCACATAGAACAGCGCCAACAGCCAGCGGGCGACCATCCTGGCTGGCCTCTCCTTACTCACGGCGGGTACCAGTGTGACGATCAAGAAAGTTGCCGAGATCATCCAGAACAGTCCCGCGGTTCCGCAACAGGAGTGCGAAGGGGGTCAGCGTCCCGCCGTGATCAACACCGGGATAGATTTTCTCCTGAACGGATGCACCGACAGCGCGCAACCGGGCGGCAAGCACCCGCGTGTTGCGCACGCCGACAAGAATGTCGGCATCGCCATGAGCGAGAAGCATCGGCGGCGCATCGGCACGCACATGATTGACCGGTTGCGTTTCGGCAAGCCTTGGCCAGCGACCGAATGCAGCCGCAGCTTCCAGCGATGTGAACGGCAGAAAGTCATAGGGACCAGAAAGCCCGGCAACCGCCCGGATGCTGGCCGGGCTGACGCCTGACCTGCCCAGAAAACGGCGATCCAACCCCAGCATGACCGCGTTATAGGCTCCGGCAGAATGACCGACGAGGGCTATCCGTCCAGGATCGCCGCCGTAGGAGCGGATGTTGTCGCGAACCCAGCGCAGCGCTGTGGCATTGTCATCGACAAACACCGGAAAAAGAACCTCAGGCACCAGCCGATAGTCGGGCACGACCGTGACATAGCCCCGCGCGGCAAGCGCCCGCCCCACGAAGGCAAAATTCTCACGCGATCCGCTGTTCCAGGAACCGCCATAGATGAACACGACGACGGGCGCCGAGCGCGCTCCCGTCGACGGCGCATAGATATCAAGAGCCTGGCGAGGATGCTTGCCGAAAGCGATGCCGCTCGCGACACTCTCGCTTCCAACATCGCGACCAGCCACCAGGTTCAGGGTGGCCACGGGAGAGCAGGCTGCGCCTAGCCAAGCGAGTCCCCCTGAAAGAAAGGTTCGTCGGGCTGTCTGACCAAGTGATTTCACGTCTGTCTCCGCCGATGACGCCTGTTCTGAAGCTTGGCGCTGTCATGGTAACGCCCAAGGACGCTATTTGGACGCGCTCCACCACACTATTTTTACATCAGCTCACCGACATTCTCGACATGGCGCGGCCAGCACCAGGGCGCGACGAGCACGGCATCACAGCGGAAGACATGGCTGTCGTCGAGCCGCCGTTCGGCGCGGAAGCTGTTCATCGCAAGGGAAACATTGCGCAGCTTGGCGGGTGTTATCGCGGCGGCGGCCGCATCAAGCGAGGCCCGCGCCTTCACCTCCACCGCGACAATGGTCCGGCCACGCCGCACGATCAGGTCGATTTCACCCCGGCCAGAAAGATACCGCCGCGCCATCGGCCAGTACCCTTTGAAAACAAGCATGACCAGCGCCAGTCGCTCGGCATCCGCCCCTGCCAGATTGGCAAGGCTGCGGCGGCGATCTTCACCGTTTCGCCGTGCCATCGGTCTTGCCCATCAGATTGTTCTTGCCCACCAGATCGGTTTTGCCCTGCAGATCCGTTTTACCCTGCAAGAGAAGGGCACGGGCATAAACCTCGCGACGGGGCAGCCCGAGTTCGGCAGCCGCGACCGCCGCGGCATCCTTGACCGACATCTGGGCAATCAGCATCCGCAGCCTGTCATCGACATCATCCATGGTTCCTGCACTGGCCTCGCCCGGCGCACCCACAACAAGCACAAACTCGCCGCGGGGCGTTTCTGCCGCGAAATGTGCTGCAAGCCTGCTGACCGGGCCACGCACTACGGTTTCATAGAATTTGGTCATTTCCCGCGCCGCTGCGGCAGGCCTGTTGCCCAGAATGGCCTCCAGATCCTCCAGCGTCTCCAGCACCCGATGCGGCGCTTCATAGAACACAAGCGCTCCGGGAACAGCGGCGAGCGATCGCAGCCTGCGTTTGCGGTCCCCGGATTTGGGCGGCAGGAAGCCTTCGAAGAAGAAGCGATCAACCGGCAACCCCGCCACCACCAAGGCGGACAGCAGCGCGGATGCGCCCGGCAATGGAAAGACCGCGATCCCTTCGCCTGCCGCCCGCATCACGAGCGTCGCGCCAGGATCGGACAGCAGCGGCGTGCCCGCATCGCTGATCAGCGCATAGCCGGCACCCTTCCGCAACTCGCCCAGCACCATCTCGATCTGCTGGTCACTTGCATGGGCATCGAACCGGCGGATACGCGTCCGGATGCCGTAATGCTCGGTCAGGCGCCTGGCCACCCGCGTGTCTTCGGCCAGGATGGTATCGGCAGCGGCAAGCGCCGACAGCGCCCGCAGTGTGATATCGCCCAGATTGCCGATCGGCGTGGCAACCACATGCAGACCCGGGGCCAGGGCGCGAGCCGTCACGGGCTGACCGTTCAATGTCCAGATCTTTCCGTCTGCCGATTCGGGCTGGTCGGAAATGATGGCTGCGGTCTCGCTCATGGCGCGTTCATAGCGCGAGCAGCATGATTGCCGCCATCATTAACCCTGAAAAATCTTTGATTTCTTGTTTTAACGCAAATCAATTAACCTGTCTTAACCTATCGGTACGCCGAGGACCCTGCGTGAAGAACCCCATGAATTCGTCTTTCCCATTCGCATCAATCACCCGCCGCAAAGCTCTTGCCTTCTCCGGCAGCGCCAGCGTCGCCATGCTGGCTGCGGCCTGTGGCGGCGGATCAGGGCTCGACCCGCTTCCAGGCGGACCGGCAACACCACCGCAAGCCGGCGCACCGCCCGGCAATGTCATCGGCAGCGGCACGGTGCGCGTCGGCCTCGTGCTGCCGCTGTCGGCAGCCGGCGGAATCGGCACGGCGGCTGCTGCCATCCGCAATGCTGCGGAATTGGCCATGAGCGAGTTCGACAACCCCGAAATCACTGTGCTGATCAAGGATGATCGTGGCGATGCGGGCGCATCGCGTGAAGCCGTGCAGCAGGCGCTGGCTGAGGGCGCAGAACTGATCCTTGGGCCTCTCACGGCGCAATCCGTGCAGCAGGGCTCACAACTCACCAAGGCTGCAAACCGCCCGATGATTGCATTTTCGAGCGACACCAGCGTGGCGCAGCCCGGTGTCTATCTCTTGAGCTTTACGCCCCAGACGGATGTAGCCCGGATTGTCAGCTTTGCAGCCAGCCGTGGCAAGAAGTCCTTTGCGGCACTGTTGCCGGAGGGGGCGTTCGGCAACGTGATCGCGGCGGAATTCCAGCAACAGGTGGCAGCGCTTGGCCTGACCCAGGGGCCTATCCAGCGCTATGCACCCGGCAGGGCGGGCGATGCGGCCAAGGCACTGGCAACGCAACTCACCGGCGTGGACGCGCTGCTTGCTACAGATCTGACGGTCGAAATGGTGCGTACTGCGGATGCCATCGGGGTGGCCGGGATCCGGGGCGTGCAATTGCTCGGCACCGGCGTCTGGAACGATGCGAGCGTGCTACAGAAACCGGCTGTTCAGGGTGGCTGGTTCGCGGCCCCTGATGCCGTCGGCTTCAATTCCTTCGCAGATCGTTACCGCAAGAAATTCAACTCCAGCCCTACCCGGCTTGCCACTGCGGGTTATGATGCGGTGGCGCTGGCGGCGGCGCTGGTGCGCACACAGGGCTCGAACCGCTTTTCTGCCCAGACCTTAACCAATCCCTCGGGCTTCGCGGGACAGGACGGGGTTTTCCGCTTCCGGCAGGATGGCACGAACGAGCGCTCGCTTGCTGTGCTCCAGGTGACCAACCGGGCGGCGCAAGTGATCAGCCCCGCACCGCGCGGATTTGGCGGGCAGGCCTAAGTGGCAGACCGGGCCTAAGGCGGCTGTTTTCCGCTCCTGCGAGGCTGTGGCGCTGGGCAGCATACCATCGACAAACGCCAATACGCTCATTGCACGTTCATCCTTTTGCGTATAAAGATATCTTTATATGCAAAAGGAATCTGTGATGGTTGGGTCTCCCACCAGAGCTGGAAAGATCAGTTTCAAGCAGACACTCGCTGCCCTTGAGGCGCTGGGCGAGCCCACACGCTTGCGGCTCGCGGCATTGCTCAACGAAGCTGAACTGACAGTAACCGAACTGACGACGATCCTCGGTCAGTCGCAACCGCGCGTCTCCCGCCATCTGAAGCTGCTCGTCGATGCTGGCCTTGTGGAGCGCCATCGCGAAGGGGCCTGGGCATTCTTCCGGTTGCAGGAAGCATCCGCCGTCCGCCTGGTGCGCGATGCGCTGGCCTCCATCGAACCGGCCGACGCTGTGCTCGTTGCTGACCGCACCCGCCTTGCGGAAGTCCGTGCGGAACGCGCCCGGATTGCCGATGGCTACTTCTCGCGCCACGCCGGAGACTGGGATCAGCTGCGCGCATTGCACGTGGCGGAATCCGAGGTCGAGCAGGCGTTGCTGAAGGCCATTGGAACGGGGCCTTTCCACGCAGTGCTTGATCTGGGAACCGGGACCGGACGCATGCTGTCGTTGCTGGCGGGGCGCGCGGATCGTGCCGTTGGTGTTGACTCCAGCGCTGCGATGCTCTCCGTTGCCCGCTCAAACATCGAGCGTGCAGGCCTGAAGAATGCACAGGTGCGCCATGGCGATATCTATGCCCTGCCGGTGGAGCGCGACGGTTATGATGTCGTCGTGATCCATCAGGTGCTGCATTATCTCGATGATCCTGCGCGCGCCGTGCGCGAGGCTTGCCGCGCCTTGCGCCCCGGCGGTCAGCTGTTCGTGGTCGATTTCGCGCCGCATGATGTCGAATTCCTGCGCACGGACCACGCCCACCGTCGCCTCGGTTTCGCATCAGCGGAAATCTGCGAGGCATTGAGAGATGCAGGCCTGGTGGATGCCTCCAGCAGCGATGTCGGCACTGACACATCCACAAAGCTCACCGTCACGATCTGGCAGGCGCGGGATGCGCGGCTGATCGACGACACCAACCACAGCCCGGTGCCTTCCATGAGAGAGGTCGCGTAACATGGTCCTCACGCCTTTTCGCAAGAGCCGCGGAGCCTCAACCCGCTCCAAACTCAAGGTTTCTTTCGAATTCTTTCCGCCGAAAACGGAAGAAATGGAGACAAGCCTGTGGGAATCGATCCACCGGCTGGCTCCGCTTGGACCTTCCTTCGTCTCCGTGACCTATGGTGCGGGCGGCTCCACGCGGGAACGCACGCACAACACGGTGGCGAAGATCGTCAAGGAGACCGCGCTGAAGCCTGCTGCGCATCTGACCTGCGTCGCAGCAACGCGCGAAGAAATCGACAGCGTGATCCGTGACTATTGGGCAGCGGGCATTCGCCACATCGTGGCTTTGCGCGGTGACCCGCAGACGGGTGCGGGCACGGCCTATCAACCGCATCCCGGTGGCTATACCGACACACCTGATCTGATCAAGGGCATCAAGGCGATCGGCGATTTCGAGATTTCGGTCTCGGCCTATCCCGAGAAACATCCTGAGAGCCCGTCGCTGGACGCCGATATCGAACTCCTGAAGCGCAAGGTGGATGCGGGTGCCACGCGCGCCATCACGCAGTTCTTCTTCGAGAACGATTTCTATTTCCGCTATCTCGACAAGGCGCAAGCGGCAGGCATCGACATCCCCATCATCCCCGGCATCATTCCGGTGCTGAACTTCAAGCAGGCTGCCAATTTTGCCACGCGCTGCGGCACCCACGTGCCGCAGTGGCTGGCGGACCGTTTCGAAGGGCTGGATGATGATGACGCGACCCGCAAGCTGATCGCCGCGGCCATCGCCGCCGAGCAGGTGACCGACCTGATCGACCGCGGCGTCACAGATTTGCATTTCTACACCATGAACCGGGCAGATCTCGTCTATGCGATCTGCCATCTCGCAGGCGTCAAGGGCGAGCAGCCCGCGAAGGCCGTGGCGGCATGAAATGCAAAAGCAAACACAAGATCGAGTGATAGAACTTGCTGGTTACATCGAAAGCGAACTCGCAAAGTGTCGTGTGGCAAATAGCTTGGTCCGCCAAAATATGTTCAATCATCAAGAGATTGATCGGTATTCGCTTCAAATTGTGAGCGCCATCTACGAATTGGAACATCTGGCCGCTGATCTGAAGCGGGCTGTACGTCCGAAAAGTGAGCACTAGAAATGCCCAAGCACAGCCACGCCAACGGCCCCGAAGTTCGAGCCGCCCTGATTGCCGCCGCGCGTGAGCGCATCCTCGTGCTCGACGGCGCGATGGGCACCGAAATCCAGGACCGCAAGTTCTCCGAAGCTGACTTCCGGGGCGAGCGCTTCCAGGGCTGGAACCACGACCTCAAGGGCAACAACGATCTCCTGATCCTGACGCAGCCCGATGCGATCCGCGAAATCCACCTCGATTACTTCCTGGCGGGCGCTGATATCGTGGAGACCAACACCTTTTCCTCCACGACCATCGCGCAGGCCGACTACCACTTGGAATCGCTGGCCTATGAGTTGAACCTCGAAGGCGCGCGCCTGGCCCGCGAGGCGGCTGTCGAGGCGCACAAGCGCGACGGCAAGCGCCGCTTCGTGGCAGGCGCCATCGGGCCCACCAACCGCACATTGTCGATCTCGCCCGACGTCAACAATCCCGGCTATCGCGCGGTCACCTTCGACGAGGTTCGCACCTCGTACAACGAGCAGGCGCGGGGCCTGATCAACGGAGGTGCCGAGCTCATCCTGATCGAGACGATCTTCGATACGCTGAACGCCAAGGCGGCAATTGTCGCCGTGCTGGAGGCCTTCGAGAGCGAGGGCGTCGATCTGCCCATGATGATTTCTGGCACGATTACGGACCTCTCGGGGCGCACGCTGTCGGGCCAGACACCGTCAGCATTCTGGCATTCGATCCGCCATGCCAACCCCTTCACCATCGGCCTCAATTGCGCTTTGGGCGCGAAGGAAATGCGCGCTCACCTCGCGGAGCTTTCCCGCGCGGCCGACACCTTCGTCTGCGCCTACCCCAATGCAGGACTGCCCAATGAATTCGGCATGTATGACGAGAGCCCGGAATACATGGCATCGCTCATCGCCGACTTTGCCGACAGCGGCCTCGTCAACATCGTCGGCGGCTGCTGTGGCTCGACGCCCGCCCACATCCGCGCCATTGCCGAAGCGATGAAGGGCAAGACACCGCGCCCGATCCCCGAGGTGCCTCAACTGATGAAGCTCTCCGGCCTGGAGCCCTTCACGCTGACCGAGAACATCCGCTTCGTGAACGTGGGCGAGCGCACCAATGTCACGGGTTCAGCCAAGTTCCGCAAGCTGATCAAGGACGACAAGTACGACGAGGCTCTCGCCGTGGCGCGCGACCAGGTGCAGAACGGCGCGCAGGTCATCGACATCAACATGGATGAAGGCCTGCTCGACGCCGAGAAGGCGATGACGACCTTCCTCAATCTCATCGCCGCCGAGCCTGATATCGCGCGGGTTCCCGTGATGGTGGATTCATCTAAGTTCGACGTGATTGTGGCTGGCCTGAAATGCGTGCAGGGCAAGGCCATCGTCAACTCGATCTCGATGAAGGAAGGCGAGGAGAAATTCATCGCCGATGCGAAGATCGTGCGGCGGTACGGAGCGGCGGTTGTCGTGATGGCCTTCGATGAGAAGGGCCAGGCCGATACGTTCCAGCGCAAGTCCGAAATCTGCGCGCGCGCCTACAAGGTGCTGACGGAACAGGTGGGCTTCCCGCCGGAGGACATTATCTTCGATCCCAACGTCTTCGCGGTGGCGACCGGTATCGAGGAACACAACAACTACGGCGTGGATTTCATCGAAGCTGTGAAATTCATCAAGGCCAACCTGCCGCATGCCCATATCTCGGGCGGCATCTCAAACCTGTCCTTTTCGTTCCGCGGCAACGAGCCTGTGCGCGAGGCCATGCATTCCGTGTTCCTCTACCACGCCATTGCGCTGGGCATGGACATGGGCATCGTCAACGCGGGCCAGCTTGCGGTCTATGAGAACCTTGACCCCGAACTGCGGGAGCTTTGCGAGGACGTGGTGCTGAACCGCCGCGACGATTCAACCGAGCGGTTGCTGGACGCAGCACCACGTTTCGCCGCACACGGCAAGCAGGGCGAAGCCAAGAACGACAACATCGAATGGCGCTCCTGGCCAGTGGACAAGCGGCTGGAGCACGCGCTCGTCAATGGCATCACGGAATACATCATAGCCGATACGGAAGAGGCGCGCCTTTCCGTCACCCGGCCGCTGCATGTCATCGAAGGTCCACTGATGGCGGGTATGAATGTGGTTGGCGATCTCTTCGGAGCGGGCAAGATGTTCCTGCCGCAGGTCGTTAAATCAGCACGCGTGATGAAGCAGTCGGTGGCCCATCTTGAGCCCTTCATGGCGAAAGAGCGCGAAGAAACCGGGCTGGCCGACAAGCCCGCCGCCGGCAAGGTGCTGATGGCGACGGTCAAGGGCGACGTGCATGACATTGGCAAGAACATCGTGGGTGTGGTCTTGCAGTGCAACAACTATGAGGTCATCGATCTGGGCGTGATGGTATCTGCCGCGCGCATTCTGGATGAGGCAAAAAAGCATAACGTCGACATCATTGGTCTTTCCGGTCTGATCACGCCGTCGCTTGACGAGATGGTGCATGTCGCGGCGGAGATGGAGCGCGAAGGTTTCACCATCCCATTGCTGATCGGCGGGGCGACAACCTCGCGCGTGCATACGGCTGTGAAGATCAATCCGGGCTATTCCAAGGGGCAGACGGTTTATGTCACTGATGCTTCGCGCGCCGTCGGCGTCGTGTCATCGCTGCTGAGCGACGACAACCGAGCGAGCTATATCGAAACCGTACGTGCGGAATATGTGAAGGTGGCGGACGCGCATGCCCGCGCCGAGCGCGACAAGCAGCGCCTGCCGCTGGCGAAAGCCCGCAGCAATCCGTTCAGGATCGACTGGACGGACTATGCCGTCGCCAAACCCAGCTTCACCGGCACACGCACGATCTCCACGCAGTCGCTGGAAGAGCTTGTGCCCTATATCGACTGGACGCCCTTCTTCCAGACCTGGGAGCTGAAAGGGCGCTTCCCGCAGATCCTCGAGGACGAAAAGCAGGGCGAGGCAGCCCGCACGCTCCATGAGGACGCTCAAGCGATGCTCAAGCGTATCGTCGATGAACGCTGGTTCCAGGCCAAGGCTGTCATCGGCTTCTGGCCAGCGAATACCGTGGGCGACGATATCCACCTGTTCAAGGGCGAAAGCCGACAGGAGGAACTGGCGGTGTTCCACACGCTCCGCCAGCAGCTGTCCAAGCGCGATGGACGCTCCAACACTGCGATGAGCGATTTCGTGGCACCCAGAGAATCTGGAGTTGCGGACTACGTCGGCGGCTTCGTGGTGACGGCGGGTATCGGCGAGGACGAGGTCACCAAGAGGTTTGCAGGCAAGAATGACGATTATTCGTCGATCATGGCGAAGGCACTGGCCGACCGGCTGGCGGAAGCCTTTGCCGAGTTCATGCACATGAAAGTGCGGCGCGAATACTGGGGCTACGCCAGCGACGAGACAATCTCCGCCGAGGCGCTGCTCATGGAAGAGTATCGCGGCATCCGCCCGGCCGCAGGCTATCCGGCTCAGCCCGACCACACGGAGAAAGCCGTGCTGTGGAAGCTGCTGGAGCCGGACAGGAAGATAGGCGTGACCCTGACGGAGAGCTACGCCATGTGGCCGGGCTCCTCCGTCTCGGGCCTCTATATCGGGCACCCGGATGCGCATTATTTCGGTGTCGCCAAGGTGGAGCGTGACCAGGTGGAGGACTACGCCTTCCGCAAGGGCATGGACATCGTGGAGGTGGAGCGCTGGCTGGCTCCTATCCTCAACTACGAGCCGGCGGACTACCGGGTGCTGGCGGCGGAGTAGGTTTTACTCGCAACTCCCACCCCTGACAATCGCTGGAACAGTGGGTGGGGTGGGGTGCGCCATCCTCAACAATTCTCTAACCCGCATCTGAAAAATCCGGACATCGCTTGCAAGGTCTGTGAAGTTTTTTGTGGGATGAAGGTGCTGTGGGGTCATGCTCAAGGGATCGGGCGATGACATTTTTTTTCAACCTTCTGTCGCGTTTCGCTCGCAATGAGCGGGGCAATGTCGCTGTGATGTTCGGAGTGTCGCTGATACCCATGATGGGCGCAGCGAGCCTTGCCATTGACATGAGTTCGGGATCGAACGCCAAGAGTGCCGTTCAGGCCGAGCTGGATGCCGCCGCGCTGGACATCATGCGGTCAGCTGTCAAGATTCAGACGGATCCTACCAAGGCCTCGATGTCAGCTTCGGCGCGGCAGGCGCTGATCGACACTCGGGCAGCATCGATCCTCAACGGGCGCAGGTCGATCACGGAAGGCAAGGTTTCCGGCAACCGGTTCACCGATTTCTCCGTTACGGGTGGCTGGGCGAATTCGCTCAAGACCGAGTACAAAATTGATGCTTCCTTCAGGCTGAAGCGGTTTTTCTCCCTTAACGGCAGCGGCCCACAAACCGTTCCTGTCGCGGCCTCCGCGACGGCCCGGATGGAGGTCACCACGGAGACCAAGACCACAGTGCCGACGCTTGACAATCCAGGCTACGAAGCTGGCGACTACAACCGCATCTATGCCTATTGCTATAACGCCAAGAACAAGGCGAATGCGGACAAGGGGCGTACACAGATGACTCCGGTGTCATCGAACGGAACCGATGGCGGGAGCGGAGCCAAGGAGCTCAACACCAACAGCGCCTTCACTGCGGTGATGATGCCATCATGCAGCGGTGACGAAATCCTGTCATGGCGGCTCTACAACGTCCGGGGTCAACGCACCAACAAGAACAGCTGGCCAACCGACACATACAATGCCGTAACCAAGCTTTATTCACAGACCGACAAATCCGGTGTGCAGATCTACAACCATTACTCCGATACAACGATTGACCCGATGACCGGCCAGGAAAGCTATGCATTCAACGGGAGTGCATTCAATCACAACCAGCCCATCAAGATGATGGAAATTGTGGTCTGCGATACGAAGGATCAGTGCACACCTGGCAAACCAGGCAACATCACCCCCTCCGGCAAGAACCGCAATCCGGTCCAGCAGAACCAGGCCTGTGCGCCAGGCAAATTCATGTACATGGGATGGGAAGATCGCCCCTTCCTCGTTAAAAACGCAGCTATTAACGATTATTCATCAAGTAACAGCAAAGAATGGACCGACTCGGACTATGACGATATTACCCTTGTCATTTCCTGTCCAGAGACCTTGATCAAGGAATACAAGAGCAAAATCTCGCTAATCAAGTAATATTTTTTCGAAGACCGAAGCCGCTTGCGTGAGCTGCGGCGAAATCTTCTGGCTCCCTGGGATAGCCTCGCGATCCAACTGCCGGCAAAAAATCGGGCAGCCCGCGCTGGATGGGTAAATCTTCGATGAAAGCCAATGCTGCATTTCCCGCAATCGCCTGCACGGTCTGTGAAGTTTTTTGTGCGAGGATTTTGTACGTGGGAAAATCCCAAAGGAGCAGGGCATGTCGTGCCAAAACAACATTCTGAGGCGCTTCGTCAGCGACCGGAAAGGCAACGTCTCGTTGCTGTTTGCTGTCTCGCTTATCCCGATGATCGGCGCCGGCGGAGCAGCGGTCGACTATGCCCGCGCCTCGAACGCACGGGCGAAGATGCAATCCGCGCTGGATGCCGGAGCGATTGCGGCGGCCAAGGATTTCACAGTTCTCACAAACAGTCAGATCAAACAGAGAGTGGAAGGTTTCCTGACAGACCTGCCCGCATCACAATTCTCCGTTCAGCCATCGGTTACTGTGCTGTCAACGGATCCCAATATGGTTTCGGTTGTGGCAGAAGCTTGCGTGAAACTGGCGTTCAGCAGCTTCGTCTCGACGGTCAATCCCTGCATCAAGTCACGCTCTGATGTCGAGCGCCCGACCGAGAACTACCTTGAAATCGCACTGGTTCTGGACAATTCAGGCTCGATGTCCGGCTCCAAGATCGATGCTGCCAAGGCGGCGGCAAAGAACTTTACCCAATCGGTCTTCAACGGCCAGTCCGACCCCCAGAAGGTGAAGGTATCTGTCGTTCCCTTCACGCTGACGGTAAATGCCGGCTCTGGCATGAACGTCGCGAGCGATCCCAATCTGGATCGCAACGGCCAGTCCTCGATCCATTGGGAAAACCTCCTACCTGTCGGCACACCACCGCCTGCCGGTGTGACCTCTCGCTTCAGCCTGTATGAACAACTTGGTGAAACCTGGTCCGGATGCTTCGAGATGCGTCCGGGGACCTGGGGCCTCAACGATGCGCCACCGACGGGCGCGGTTGGTGATAGCCTGTTCGTGCCAATGTTTGCGCCGGATGAACCGGGTCCACGTGCCGCGACCTGGGTGCGCGAAAGCCTGCTCAACCAGCAGAAAAATGGCAACACCTACAACCTGAACAACAGCTATCTGAACGACGACGGCAGCGAGACCATCAACTATGACTGGTCCTCGGGCGCAGAGAGCAGTAGCACGCGTGCTGCCTGTTCCGCACCCATCAGCAGCAATTTCTCCCTGCCCTTCAGCTCACCAACGGCCAGCTGGCAGGACAAGAACTGGCTGAACCGCGCCAGCGCCAATATCTGCAAATACAATCTTGCGAACACTGCGGGTGGTCCGAGCGGCCGCAAGAGCATCTCGAACACGGGCGGCGTGAACAACGGTGCCGGGCGCGGCCCCAACTACATGTGCAACGCACGCCCGCTGCAGCGCCTGACGGCAACCCAAGGCAGCGCCATCAGCAAGATCAACGAGATGACCGCTGACGGCAACACGAATATCCTGGAAGGCCTGATGTGGGGCTGGCGGACGATCTCGCCGAATGCGCCCTACGGCGATGGCCGCGCCTACAACTGGAACTCGCAAGTGGCGATTGGCCCCGGCAGTTCCATCCGCAACCGGAAGTTCATCATCGTCATGACGGATGGTGACAATTACTGGGCGAGTCAGGACAACCCGAACAAGTCGATCTACTCACCGTTCGGTTACTACCGCAACAACCGTCTGCAGGCCGGCATCAACAGTGACTGGGATGCGACGCTTGCCATGAACGCCAAGGCGCGCACAGCCTGCGACAACATCAAGGCACTGCGCGACAAGGACAACAATGAAGCCGTGAAAATCGTCACCATCGGATTTAGCACGCCGGGCCAGCAGATTTCGTCAACCGGGCTGCAGTTGCTGCAGGATTGCGCATCGATGGAGGGCGGCCAACGGCTGTTCTATACCGCCACCAACGCGACCGAACTGAGCCAGGTGTTCTCGCTGATCGCGGCCAACATCGGCAAGCTGAAGCTCACGCGGTAAGCTTCGCAGCCTTCAAGACCTATCCCTCCGCGATCCGATCAGGTTGCGGAGGGTTTCGATTGTCGAACGGTCGGCTATGCCATCCACACGTCCAGGACGGAAGTGGCGCTGGAATGCGATGACCGTGAACTCTGTCATCGCGTCGAAAGCGCCCGATACAGGCAGATCATAGCCATACAGCGCCAGCATCGCCTGAAGCGCCTCGATCGGCAAACCCTCCTCGCCGCGCTGGAAAAAGCGTCCACTGGCGATGGGGTGCGGTTTGACCCAGTGCCCGACACCCGCGCTGGCCAGCCTGTCCCAGGGAAACAGCTCGCCCGGATCGCGCTTGCGTTTAGGGGCCATGTCGGAATGCGCGATCACACGGTCCGCCCGGATGGACCAACGGGCGATGATGTCTCGACACAGCGCTGTTACCGCGGTGATCTGGTCATCGGGGAACGGGATGTAGCCATGATCATGGCCAGGATTGACGATCTCGATGCCAATCGAAGCGGAATTCATGTCATGCTCGCCTTGCCAGCATCCGGCACCTGCATGCCACGCCCGGCGCTCTTCCGGGACAAGCTGCAGGATCCTGCCATCCTCGAAGACAAGGTAGTGGCTCGAGACCTGCGCCAGCGGGTTACACAGCTGATGCAGGGCAGCTGGCCCATCGACCATGCCTGTGTAGTGCAGCACGATGCTGTCAGGCAGTCGGCCATCCTTGCGCTGGCCATGATTGGGCGAGGGATGAACCTTTGCCACACAGGCGCTGTCAGGTCTGGGTGAGGTCATGGAACAGAGACTGGGTTCAAGACACAGAAAGGCGGCTGCGCGATGCAGTCCGCCTTCTGGTCATTCCTGAAAAGCTGCCGCCAGGCAACCCATCGCTGTCAATCCGCAGCGCGGCGACGTGGTGACGTGGCATTGCCGACGAGCCCGCCGACCGCAGCACCTGCCGCTGCACCAACGCCGACGCCGACCCAGGTGCCCGTAAGGGCGCCGCCCGCAACACCACCAACTGCACCGCCGATCGCCGCGCCGCTGATGGTCCGTTCCGTTCCGGAGCAAGCGGCTGTGCCGCTGGCAAGGGCCACCACAGCCCCAATCATGAGAAGTTTACGCATCACTCGCACTCCACCAATGGCTCCCCAGCCATTGGTGGAGTTTCGACGCAATTTCTTAAAATCTCATCAACCTTGCCGGGAACGAAAAACGCCACCCTCGCGGGAGGATGGCGCTTTGAAAGTCAGGCCGGATACCTGATCAGCGGCGCGAACAGAACGCGTTGCCATTCCGGTCATAGCGCACGTATGGCGCATAGCCTGGACATACCGGCTGGGCAGGTGTTGTCGCCGCGCCGACGATCGCACCACCGGCTGCGCCGATGACTCCGCCAGCCACAGCGCCGCCGACACGGCCGGTTGCAAGGCCGCCGATGGCGGCACCGGCCACACCGCCGATCAAGGCACCGCCTGCAGCGCGCTCACCCGGCGTATTGCAGGCGGCAAGACCGCCAACGGTCAGGACAACTGCAGCCATCACAAGAAACTTCTTCATGGACCATCTCCCTTTAAAACCAAGCCCCGGCAGAAAACATACCGTCGGTTGAACAGAACGTGAAGAGGGAGCGTGAGTCAAATTTAACCGCGGCAGCATCGCCGGAACACGGCACGCGCACGCATGAATAGAACTGCGCGATGGTTGTCATTCCGATTTGCCATTGGATCGGTACTCCGCGCTGTGCTCAAAAGCCGTCGGCAAGCACGGGATTCCATGTCGCGAGAAACCATCGGCCTGATTCTGGGCTTCATCGGCGTCGTCATCTTTGGTGCGACACTCCCGGCAACACGCGCAGCGGTCGCTGATCTGGCACCATGGTTCGTGACGATGGGTCGTGCGGCAGTGGCGGGCGTGCTGGCGCTTGGTGTGCTGGCCGTCATGCGCAGACCACTTCCGGACCGCAGCCTGTGGCGCGATCTTGCCATTGCAGCCTGCTGCGTGGTGGTGGGCTTTCCGGGATTGATCGGTCTGGCGATGCAGACGGTTCCAGCCAGCCATGGCGGCGTGGTCCTGGGCATCCTGCCACTGGCGACCGCGATGTTCGGGGCGATCTTCGCCGGGGATCGCCCTTCTTCAACGTTCTGGTTCTGGAGCGTCGTCGGTGCCACGCTCGTGGTTGCCTTCGCCATCCGCGATGCGGACATGGCGCTGACGACAGGCGATGTCTATCTCTTCCTGTCGGTCTTCGCGGCAGCGCTTGGCTATGTTTTCTCCGCCCGGCTTTCGCGCCACATGCCAGGCTGGGAGGTGATCAGCTGGATCGTGGTTGCGGCGCTGCCGCTGACTGTGCCGCTGACACTCTGGCTGCAGCCGGCGGACTGGAGCGCTGTGCGTCCCAGCGCCTGGATCGGCTTTGCCTATGCCGGGATCTTCAGCATGTATCTGGGCTTTTTCCCATGGAATGCCGGGCTTGCTATGGGGGGTGTAGCGCGCGTCAGCCAGGTACAGCTGTTGCAGACCTTCGTGACCCTTGCGGTTTCGGCCACGTTGCTGGGTGAGCGCATCGATCTTGTGACCATCGGCTTTGCCGTCGCAGTGGTGCTGGTGGTTTTGCTTGGGCGCAGGGCACCGGTACGGCAGGCCTAGCCGTAGCGTTTCCGCAAAAGCTCGAACGTCAGTCGCGCCGCCTGCGGCTCGCCACCTTCCGGCCTGCCGGGCTTCGCCGTCGGCACCCAGCCATAGATATCGAAATGGACGTGGGAGATGCCTGCAGCCACGAAGCGCTTCAGAAACAGTGCCGCAGTGACCGATCCCGCCATGCCGCCAGATCCGGTGCTCGAGAGATCCGCGATCTTCGAATCAAGCATCCGGTCGTAGGCAGGCCAGAGCGGAAGGCGCCATACCGGATCATTCACCACCGTTCCCGCCGCTGCGATATCGGCTGCCAGCACCTCGTCATCTGTGTAGAACGGCGGCAGGTCGGGGCCGAGCGCGACGCGCGCCGCGCCTGTCAGCGTGGCATAATCGATCAACAGATCAGGCTTTTCTTCCGACGCCAATGCCAACGCATCGGCGAGGATAAGCCTCCCCTCGGCATCCGTGTTGCCGATCTCGACGGTGAGCCCCTTGCGGCTTTTGATGACATCGCTGGCGCGGAAGGCATTGCCAGCAATCACGTTCTCGACGATGGGCAGGAGCAGTCTGAGCCGTACCTTCAGCTTGGCCGCCATGATCATGCGTGCAGCCGTGATCGCTGCCGCCGCACCGCCCATGTCCTTCTTCATCAGGAACATCCCGGCGCTCGGCTTGATGTCGAGACCACCCGTGTCGAAACAGACGCCCTTGCCGACGAGTGTCACCTTGGGGTGTTTCGGATTGCCCCAGGTGATGTCAATCAAACGCGGTTCCTCCACCGAGGCGCGGCCGACCGCATGGATCAGCGGGAAGTTCTTTTTCAGCAGCTGATCACCGATGATGGCAGAAGCCTTGGCACCAAAGTCCGTGGCAAGATCGCGAGCGGCCTTCGCCAGCGCCGAGGGTGTCATGTCGTTGGCCGGCGTGTTGATCAGATCGCGGCCCATGGCGACAGCATCGGCAATCAGGCTGGCATGCTCACGAATGGCCTTGTCCGGCACGACCAGATCGGCTGGCTTGCGTCCTGCGGCCTTGTACCGGGCAAAACTGTAGGAACCCAGCTGCCAGGCCAGTGCGGCTCGTGCCAGATCCGCCGGAGGCGTGGCGAAATGATAGGGGCCCGCCGGAAGCTCCCTGGGCAGACGCCCCACAAGGAAGGGATCACCCGCTGTCTCCGCCAGACCAAAGACGACGCCGCCCAGTTTGCCGCTTTCGCCCGGCAAAAGGGCAAGCGCGCCCGGCTTCGCTTCAAAGGCCAGCGCCGTAAGATGCGCCTGTGCCTGTGCCGACAGCGAAGCATTCAATGCCCCGAAGCCTGCGGTTGTGGTCAGATGAAGGGGCGTGGAGGATGCCGCTTTGGCAAGGAGAGTCATGAATCGCTGATTCCTGATCGAGAGGCGGTCAAGATATACCCGAAACCCGGTTCAGCTCCAGAGACCACCCGAGACAATCAGCGCCACGACGCCACCCACGAAGGCCAGAATGCGGGTCTGTGTCGAGACCGATGTCATGACCGGTACACCGCGAAGATACGCGCCGCCGACATCGAACAGCAATATCGCGCCGAGCAGCCACATCAAGGCGGGAATGGCCTTGAACACGGCGGGCAGCTGCAGGCCGAGCAGCGACAGGGCTGCACCCGCAAAAACGCCAAAGGCTATGAAGATATAATCGTACCGCATGGCGTTCGCTCGCATGTTTCGTTCTGGGAAACAAGTTCAGGCGGTCTGGCGATTGACAATGCTTCGCGTCCGTTGCGAGAACAATGACGCGGTCGAACTCGGGTATGTACTGGAGGTGGGAATCGCTTGGGAGTGCATTTGATGACAATCGTGGTGAGACCATTGCTTGGCGCTGTATTCGCTGGAAGCCTGGCCTTTTTCGGAGCCACCGCAGCCAGCGCGCAAGCGACAACCGATCTGATCTTTTGCAACAAGACCGGATCAAAAATCTCGATTGCGGTCGCCTGGATCAATCATCAGACGGGCAAATGGATGATGGGGGCCTGGTATTCCCGTAATCCGGGCGAGTGCAAATCGCACGGAGCGGTGAGACCCGGCCTGTTCTACTACTACGCCGAGAAAGTTGGGCAGAATGCGCATTGGCCCGCAAAAGCCTTTGTCGACAAGACCTATTGCGTTCCCACACGCGGGGTCAGGGAAATGGCAAACAGTTCATGTGGACAGGGCGAACGCAGACTGGGCTTCCAGGGCAAGGTCAGCACCGCCGGAAAATACACGTTCAGCTTCAATTGAGCGCGCTTGAACGGGCGATGTGAGAGCCGAGGGCTTTAGCCCTCGCTCTTCTTCACCGCACCAAGTGCTGCCTGCGCAGCAGCCAGCCGCGCGATCGGCACACGGTAGGGCGAGCACGAGACGTAATCGAGGCCTACCTTCTCGCAGAACATGATCGACGCCGGATCGCCGCCGTGTTCGCCGCAGATGCCCAGCTTGATGTCAGGCCGGGTCTTGCGGCCCCGCTCCACCGCGAGCTTGACGAGTTCACCCACGCCTTCCTGATCCAGCGTGACGAATGGGTCGTGCGCGAGGATGCCACGCGTCTTGTAAAACCCGAGAAAATTCGCAGCGTCGTCGCGGCTGATGCCGAGCGTCGTCTGAGTAAGATCATTGGTGCCGAAGGAGAAGAACTCGGCCGATTTCGCGATCTCGCCCGCAACGATGGCGGCGCGCGGCAGCTCGATCATGGTACCGACCTGATACTCGATGCGCTGGCCCGTTTCCTTTGCAACAGCCGCTGCCATGGCGTCGATGCGCTCTTTCACCAGCTCGAATTCGGCGCGGATCATCACCAGCGGCACCATGATCTCGGGCACCACCAGTTCGCCGGTTTTCATGCCGGCACCGATTGCGGCCTCGAAGATGGCGCGAGCCTGCATCTCGGCGATTTCAGGATAGGCCACTGCAAGACGGCAGCCGCGGAAGCCCAGCATCGGGTTGAACTCATGCAGTTCGGCGTTGCGCTGCCGCAGCTTTTCCACCGATATTCCAAGCACCTTTGCCACATCAGCCATCTCGGATTCCGTGTGTGGCAGGAACTCGTGCAACGGTGGATCAAGCAGGCGGATCGTCACGGGCAGTCCGGACATGATCTCGAACAGGTCGGTAAAGTCCTTTTTCTGCATGGGCAGCAGTTTGGCCAGCGCCTCGCGACGGCCCTTCTCGTCATCGGCGCAGATCATCTGGCGCATGGCGATGATGCGCTCTTCGTCGAAGAACATGTGCTCGGTACGGCAAAGGCCGATGCCTTCCGCGCCGAACTTGCGGGCGTTGCGGGCATCCAGCGGTGTCTCGGCATTGGTACGCACCTTCATGCGGCGCACCTTGTCAGCCCAACCCATGAGGGTGGAGAATTCGCTCGAAAGCTCCGGCTCCAGCATCTTCACGAAGCCCTTGAGGACCTCACCGGTGGATCCGTCGATGGTGATCATATCGCCTTCGGTCAGCGTGTTGCCGCCGACAATCATGGTCTTCTTGGCGTAATCCACCCGGATCGAGCCCGCACCTGACACGCAGGGTTTGCCCATGCCGCGCGCTACCACGGCGGCGTGCGAGGTCATGCCGCCGCGCGTGGTGAGAATGCCTTCCGCCGCATGCATGCCGTGGATGTCCTCGGGCGAGGTTTCCACACGGCAAAGGATCACTTTTCTGCCCGCCTTCTTGGCCTCTTCCGCGGTGGCTGAGTCAAAAACGATGGCACCCGACGCAGCACCCGGCGATGCCGGCAGGCCGCTGGCGATGCGGTTGCGCTCGGCCTTGGGATCAATGGTGGGATGCAGCAGCTGATCGAGCGCCAGCGGCTCGATGCGCAGGATGGCTTCCTCCTGCGTGATCAGCTTTTCGGAGGCGAGATCCACCGCGATCTTGAGCGAGGCCTTGGCTGTGCGCTTGCCGTTGCGGGTCTGCAGCATCCAAAGCTTGCCACGCTCGACGGTGAATTCCATGTCCTGCATGTCGCGGTAGTGCTTTTCGAGAATGCCATAGATCCGGACGAGCTCCTGATAGGCTTCCGGCATGGCGGCTTCCATCGAGGCCTTGTTCGATCCCGCCTTGATTCGCGCCACTTCGGTGATGTCCTGTGGCGTGCGAATTCCCGCCACCACATCCTCGCCCTGAGCGTTGATCAGGAACTCGCCGTAAAGCGCCTTTTCACCGGTCGACGGATTGCGCGTGAAGGCGACACCGGTCGCCGACGTGTCGCCCATGTTGCCGAAAACCATGGCCTGCACGTTGACCGCCGTGCCCCAGGAGGCCGGAATGTCGTGCATGTCCCGGTACTTGATGGCACGCGCATTCATCCACGAACCAAACACCGCGCCGATGGCACCCCAGAGCTGCTCCGCCGGATCCTGCGGGAAAGGTTTGCCCAGCTTCTCCAGCACCATCGTCTTGTATTGCGGGATCAGAGCCTTCCAGTCGGCGGCCTTCAGGTCCGTGTCGAGCGTCAGATTGCGACGGTCCTTGTATTCCTCGAGGATGTCCTCGAAATGGTGATGATCAATGCCCAACACAACATTGCAGTACATTGTGATGAAGCGGCGGTAGCTGTCATAGGCGAAACGGTCGCCGCCACCTGCAGCGAGAGCCTCGACCGTGACGTCATTGAGGCCGAGGTTCAGCACTGTGTCCATCATGCCGGGCATGGAGGCGCGGGCACCCGAACGCACCGAGACGAGCAACGGGTTTTTCGTATCGCCGAAGACTCGACCGGTCAGCTTGCCGACATGCGCGAGCGCTGCATCGACGTCGGCCTTCAGCGACTTCGGATAGGTCTCGCCGTTGTCATAGTAGTAGTTGCAGACTTCCGTGGGAATGGTGAAGCCGGGCGGGACTGGAAGTCCGAGGTTGGACATTTCCGCGAGGTTGGCACCCTTGCCGCCCAGCAGGTTTTTCATGCCGGACTCGCCCTCGGCCTTGCCGTCACCGAAGGTATAAACCCACTTCGCCATTGCAAACCTCGTCTTCGCAGCACCGATCCAGAGAATACCCCGGACGGGGGGATTCCCCTGCGCGCCCTCCTGCCCGAAAGGCGCTTATTTTGCAATGCAGCGAATGCTCCGGCGGGGATGAACGGTCTTTGAATAAAGGTTTGGCCGACTCACCAAGGTGAAATCCGATGGGCTCGAATTCGGCAGAAACCATTGTATTTCTTGCCTTTTTTCTCATCAACAAAAGCCTAAAAAAACGACTTTCGCCATTTATTAAGGTTTACAACGGCAAAGTATGTTGCTGCCATGCAACATCGCGCGCTGAACCAGGCGAAATCGGGAAATTGCGCTTGATTGCCACCTCTCACTCTCACACTCGTATTCGCATCAGACCGCAACAAAGAGACCCACGATGACAATTCGCCTGCTTACCGCCAGCCTGTGTGCTCTCGCCATCTCCGCGACCGCTTCCTTCGCCGCAGATATGCCACGCGGTGCCAAGAAGCCCACGCCTCCGGTTGCTGCCTCAGCGGCATGCAAGGAAACGTCAGGGCTGCCAACGGATGTCTTTGGCTTCGCCACCGGATCGGACGTGAATGATCTGGGTGCGCTCTCGGGCGCGCTTGAGTACAACGGCAACTACGGCACACGGTTCGGCAAACTCAACGGTCATCTGCTGAAGGCCCAGCTTTCCTATTCGCCATTTCCTTGCGTCGAAATTGGGCCGTCCATCCAGGGCTTCACGTCCAATGCCCGCTTCAATACGTTCGGCTTCGATACCCGCCAGTATGGCGGCACCATGGAGATGAAGTACAAGGTTCTGGGTCGCGCAACGCATGGCATCGGCCTCACCATCACGACGGAACCCGGCATCTTCAGCCGCCAGTACAAGTCCGGCTTCGTGGATGCACTGGGCAATCCATTCCAGCCGCGCGGCACTCTGGTGTCGAACCTCGCCCGCGTCCTGATCGATTTCGAACTGATCAAGGACAAGGTCTATGGCGCGATCAATCTCGAGCACAGTGCGGTCTGGGATGATCCTGTCAGCCAGAACGCCGGGCTTGGTCTGGCGACACCGGGCTATGCGCGCTTCTCCAACATCAATGTGCGCGCAGCCCTTGCCTACAAGCTGACAGATGCCTTTTACCTCGGCGTCGAGGGCTCGCACCAGCGCGCTTACACCGGCATCTTCATGAAGCAGGAACTTGGCAATGCTTGGTTTGCAGGCCCGACCTTCTACTGGCAGGCGACCGAGAAGCTCGCCGTGACCGGAGCCTACAACTATCAGTTCGCGGGTCAGACGAAGGATGCATTCAACACCATCGCTGCATCGAGCAAGGGCATCGACCTGATCAACTTCAACCGCCATCTGGCGAAGCTGAAGATCGCCTACAGCTTCTGACGCAGGAGCGGCCCGTCGGTCTTTGTGCTGAATATGTTCTGGAAGAGCGGTCCCCAGGGTCCGCTCTTTTTTGTTTCTGGCACAGCCACTGAACAACAATACAGCCCGCCACAATTTCGCCACGCCTTGGGCGCGCATTGATAGCGGAGGCGTCGATCCGTGCCGGGACGCCACAGAAAACACTTTGGCCGGTCAAGGTAGTACGCCTCCACCTCTGAGTGCCTTGCGTGAGAGCCTACCGACAGAGCTTCGAGCGTCCGTCGTGGCCGCGCTTCTCGATGTCCATGTGAAGATGGTTGGCATGGGCCGCGTCCGCGCCCGGCCCCAGGACCGTCGAGAAGGCACCGCAGGCCGCCGCCCGTATCGCTGCAATGAAGCGCACGGATTCCGGGCTGTCCGGCTTCCCGATGTTCACTTTCCGACCCCCGTAGAGTTCTACACCGACGATGTCGACGGCATCACCCTGTCCGTGGCTCGATATCTTCGCGCCGGACTGGCGGTTGCGCGGGCGGCATTCGTAACCCGGCCCCGTCCTGAGCGACACGAGTTCCCGGCCATAAACTCCCAGCGCCAGCGGCGCGGCAATGTCACTGCTGAAGCGGGCAAAGCGCTCCGCCATGGCGCAGGACAGCAGCGGGCGATCAGGAAAGCGGATGCGGCGTTCGGGAAGGGCGGCATCAGGAGCCGCAATCAGCATCACCGGGTCAGCAATGGTGCACTGGCCTGCGACCGCCAAGGCGGACGGCGCGGCACGTTCGACCGTGATACCGGACGATGCAAGGCGCTTGATGCATTCATCCACGTGAGGCACGTCAAGGTTGGGTTCGGACCTGACGCGCTGCCCACCAAGCAGAAGGGCGAGCAGCACCAGCACAAAGATGATCGCTGCAAGGACAGGCACCGGAAGTCGCATAGACATGCCATCAGCCGCAATCGCGGCCATTCGATGGCCCCCGACCGCTATTCCGCCTTGAAGAACCCGAGCCTGCGGAAGGCCTGCATCAGCAGATGACGTCCCGAAAGACTTTCCGGCCCCGCGATCCTCTTGGCGGAATGCACGGTCCAGGGCGCGTTGACGTTCATCTTCTCACGGACATAGTACCCGGCCATCGCCGTATTGTAGCGCTGAACGGCCTCGTCCTGCCGTGCGAGATCATATCGCTTGTGGTGCAGCACGGCTTCCTGCGGCAGGCGGGGCTTCACGGCACCTTCGTGTCCTTGCGAGGCATAGCCCAGGCACAAACCGAAGACGACAGCGCAGTTCGGTGGCAGGCCGACAAGCTGCGCCACTTCTTCCGGATTGTTGCGCATCCCGCCGATATAGACCGTCGACAGGCCAAGGCTTTCGGCGGCCAGTGTCGCGTTCTGCGCGGCCAGCGAGGCATCGATGGCGGCACACAGGAACATCTCGAACGTATCGTTCCCGGCGCGGGGGATATTCACCTGCCCTGCCACGCGGTCGAGACGGGCGAGATCCGCCAGGAACAGCAGGAAGACCGGGCATTGCTCGATATGCTTCTGACCGCCCGCCAATGCCGCACACTGCTCCTTCACCGATGGATCGGACACCACCACCACGCTCCAGACCTGCAGGTTGGATGACGTGGCTGCGGATTGCGCAGCGGCGATGATGGTTTCCAAAGTCCCGTCGGGCAGCGGATCTGGCCGGAAGCTGCGCACCGAGCGATGCGCCAGCATCTGATCGATGACCGGATTGCTCAGGGTCGGGGTGGGTGCGTTCTGTGCGCCGTAGCGCAGTGCAATGGCAGCGGGAATGGATGGCATGAGACTCTTCAATGATGGATTGGCGATTGGGTCTTGGCGAACGCCTGCGGCTGCGATAGCTCAAAGACATGACTCTGACCACCGCTTCACGGGGTGTTTACCCCATCGCCCCCACACCCTTCCATGCCGATGGCAGCGTCGACTGGCCAAGCCTTGAAAAACTGATGGCTCACTACCGCGCCATCGGTTCAGATGGCGTGACCGTCCTGGGCATGATGGGCGAAGCGCCCAAGCTAGAGCCGGAGGAATCTCTGGAGATCGTCAAACGCACGGCGAAGATCATGCAGGGGCTGCCGGTCGTGGTCGGCGTGTCCGCTCCCGGTTTTGCCGCGATGCGCAAGCTGGCGCGGGACTCCATGGACGCGGGTGCTGCCGGTGTCATGATCGCCCCACCCAACACGTTGCGCACGGACGACCAGATCGTGGGCTATTACGCGCAGGCGATCGAAGCGGTTGGCCGGGATATTCCCTTCGTCATCCAGGACTATCCGCTGCTGCTCACCGTGGTGATGACTGCGGGCGTCATCCGCCGCATCGTCATGGACAACCCGTCCTGCGTAATGCTGAAGGCCGAGGACTGGCCGGGGCTAGAAAAGATCACGGCACTCAGGAGCTTCCAGAAGGACGGCAGCTTGCGCGAACTCTCCATCCTGGTGGCGAATGGCGGGCTTTTTCTCGATTTCGAGATGGAGCGCGGGGCCGATGGCTCCAACACGGGCTACGCCTTCCCGGAAATGCTGATCGGCGTCGTCAGGCTGATGCAAGCCGGCAAGCGCGATGCAGCGCATGACCTGTTTGACGCACATCTGCCGCTGCTGCGCTATGAGCAGCAGCCCGGCGTGGGGCTGGCCGTGCGCAAGTATGTGCTGATGAAGCGGGGCATCATCGCGTCGGAAGCCCAGCGCAAGCCCGGAGCCATGCTCTCGGCCATTGCAAGGACGGAAGTGGACTACCTGCTGGCGCGGCTGGCGAAGCATGATCCGCTGGCGAAGCTGTGATTGTCGATGTGCGCTTTGTGCGACCAGCAAACCAACCGGACCAAGGCCACGCTCGATCCCGCTCTCGTCACCCGGCTTGTGGAGTTCGCGGCGCAGGGGCTGGTAACGCCTGATCCGGCGGTCGTGGGCATATCAGAAGCAAGGCGCGTCAACGAACTCTACTTCAGGGCGATCAGCGAACCGAAAGTGGCGGTGCGCAGCATGACGGTGGTGCAGGCACGCGCGGCGGACGGCCAAGGTGTGCCGGTGAAGGTGGCGGTGCCACTGAATGCCGCGAAGAATGCACCCGCCCTGCTCTATTGCCACGGCGGAGGCTATGCCTTCGGCGATATCAACACCCATGACACCGTGATCCGGGCCTATGCCGATGCCTTCGGGATGCCGGTGTTCGGCGTCGATTATCGGCGCACACCCGAGCATGCCTTTCCGGCAGCTCTGGAGGATTCGCTGGCTGCCGTTGCCGCCATGCGGGGTGCGGAATGGGTGAGGCAATTCGGCCATGATCCGGAAAGGATTCTCATCATCGGCGATTCCGCCGGGGCGCATCTGGCCCTGACGACACTGCTGGCGCTGAAGCAGCGTGGCCTGCCACAACTCGCTGGCGCAGGGCTGATGTACGGGATGTATGCTAGGCGCTTCGACACCTGGTCACACCACACCTACGGCGACGGCAGCGTGGGGCTGTCGTCGGACAAGATGTGCTGGTTCTGGGACCGGCTCGTCGGATCAGCCGATAGCGCGGGCGACATTCTGAAGGAACCGCTCGACGCCG
This sequence comes from Hyphomicrobiales bacterium, assembly GCA_031377545.1. GTDB lineage: Bacteria > Pseudomonadota > Alphaproteobacteria > Rhizobiales > Beijerinckiaceae > JADCCX01. The sequence goes on from JANMFA010000381.1 coordinate 27,542, forward strand.
ATCTCACCGGCCTGCCGCCACTCGCTCTGCTGGCGGCGGAGGTGGATTGCCTGCTGGATGACACGCTGGACCTCGTGGAAAGCTGCAAACGGCAGGGGCATCGCCACAGCTTCGATCTGGTGCGCAACGTGCCGCACGGGTTCATGCATTTTTCGTCGGTGTATGAGGTGACGCGGCAGAGCATGGCAATGCTGGCCGGGCGGATGCGGGGGATGGTGTAGCGCCTCTTTCCTTTTCCGTGGGGAGAAAGAAAAGTGCTCACACGAGCCGTTCCGAGCCGCCATCTCCAATGGCACCGCTGGGCAAAAGCCCCCTCACCTGCATCGTGATCGCCACCCGACCTTTTGTCTGATCGATCTTGTACAGATGATACGCCGCCCGGTGGTTGGGACTGCCCGGAATTGCCGAGGCCGAGGCCACGCCAACCACGGGAACCTCGCCCTCAGGTCCCTTTATCATGACCACACTCTGCTTGTGGTTGTGGCCGTGCAGGACGAGATCAGCGCCGTGTTTTGCGATTGTTTTCTCGAAAGCCCGCGCGTCGCGCAGGCCGCGCCCGTAGGAAGCGCCTGTCCGGGTCGGCGGGTGGTGAATCATCACGACGCGGACAAGAGCGGCGGCTTTTGCCTCGTCCAGCACGCGGGCGAAGGCCTTCATCTGCGTCTCGCCGACCATGCCAGAAGCGAGCAGAGGCGCGGTTGGTATGCCCGACGACAATCCGATCAGCGCCACGCCATTGCGTATCCGCACATAGGGAAAATGCGGGCTTTCCTGTCCATCGCCTGTCATCCACGGCGCGGTCGATGCCGCCATGTACTGGAACGACGAGCGCACATAGGCATCGTGGTTGCCCGGAATCACGCTGACGAAATCCGGCCTCCCGAGCCGCGCCACATAGCGCTGCGCGATGACGAACTCCTTCTCCAGCCCGATGTTCACGAGATCGCCGGTCAGCGCCACGTGATCCGGCTTGTGGTGCAGCAGATCAACCGTCATCTTTTCCAGCATCTCCATGTCATGGATCAGATGGCGGCCACGCTGCCAGTTCATGTAGCCCGTGAAGCGCTTGCCCACGAGTTCGCGCAGCCGGGGGCGCGGCACAGGCCCCA
>JANMFA010000395.1:0-4795 GCA_031377545.1 Hyphomicrobiales bacterium
ATCGCGGCGCTGCCGGTGACAGCCGTCATTGACCACATGGGCCGCACGCCTGCGGAAAACGGCATCACGCAAGCGCCGTTCCAGGCATTGCTGAAGCTGGTGCAACACAAGCATGTCTGGGTGAAGGTTTCCGGTGCCGAGCGCATCGCCGAACCACCGTTCCGCAAAGCACTGCCTTTTGCGCAGGCCCTGATCGGAAGGGCAGGAGACCGGGTGCTGTGGGGCACCGATTTTCCTCATCCCAACCTGAAGCATCCGGTCGATGAGGCCGATCTCGTCGATCTTCTGCCGGAGTATGGCGATGCCTCGGCACGTCAGGCCCTGCTCGTCGACAATCCAGCGCGGCTCTACGGCTTTTGAGAAAAGGGAGGATCGCCATGTTCGACCGACGCCAAACCCTCGGCCTGCTGGCCGGAAGTCTTGCGGCGAGACCTGGCCTTGCGCAGGCACGCTTTCCCGACCGTCCCGTCCGCCTGATCGTGCCTTTCGGTCCCGGAGGTCTTGCGGATGTCACGGCCCGGGTCGTGGGCGAGCGGGTCGGCCAGTTGCTGGGCCAGCAGGTGGTGATCGTCAACCAACCCGGAGCCGGTGGCGTCGCAGCCGCCCGCGCCGCACTCGGATCACCCGCTGACGGCTACACCCTGATGCTCTTCACCAACGGCACTGCGATCAGCGTGCCATTGGTCAAGGAACTCGGGTACGATCCTCTAACCCAGTTCACACCAGTTTCTTCGCTCGGCTTCTTCGATTTCCTGCTGATGACGAGCGCCGAACAGACCTACAAAACTCTCGCCGATCTCCTGACGGCCGCCCGCGCGAAACCCGGCACCATCAACATCGGCACGATCAATGTGGGATCGTCGCAGAATCTCTCCGCCGTGCTCTTCAGGACGATGGCCGGGCTTGATTTGACCATTGTCCCCTTCCGCACGACGCCGGACGCGATGACTGCCCTTCTGCGCAAGGACGTCGATCTGGTCATCGACGGCTATGTCGCGGGCAAGTCGTTGCTGCAGGAGGGCAAGCTGCGGGCGCTGGCTACGTCCGGCCCGGTGCGCTTTTCGGGCCTGCCTGAAATCCCACCCGTGGCGGAGAGCGGCGTTCCCGGCTTTGACGTCACATCCTGGAATGCGGTCTTTGCACTCACCGGAACCCCGCCGGATGTGATCGCCACCCTCAACGCCGCGATCCAGACCGCGCTCGCCGATCCGGCTGTGCGTCAGCGACTTCTGGATCTGGGCATCGAACCGCGCGGCGGCCCACCCGATGCCATCGGCCAGCGCCTGCGCCAGGACATCGTGCGCTGGGGCTAGGTCATCACCCGCGCCGGCATCCAGCAACAGTAAGGGATCCGCCCGATGCAAAACGAACCCTGCTACGACATCGCGCATCTCGGCCACGTCGAATTGTTGACGAACAAACCGGAGGCCAGCCTCGACTTCTTCGTCAACATCCTCGGCCTCACCGAAAGCGGACGCGAAGGCGATTCCGTCTATCTCCGGGCCTACGATGACTACGAGTTCCACACGCTGAAACTCACGGCGTCAAAGACGACGGGCGTCGCCCATATCGGCTACCGCGCCGCCAGCGAGCAGGCCTTGCTGCGCCGCGTCAAGGCCATCGAGGCCATGGGCTACGGGATCGGCTGGACCGATGGCGACGCGGGCCATGGGCGCTCCTATCACTTCCGCGATCCCGATGATCATGTCTTCGAGATCTATTTCGAGACGAACAAATACCGCCCGCCGATGGACGAGATGCCTGCCCTCAAAAACCAGGCGCAGCGCAACCACGGCCGGGGTGTGGGTGTGCGGCGGATCGATCATCTCAACCTTCTGGCGCAGGACGTGGACATCATCCGCGACTTCATGCCGAAAGCCCTTGGCAGTCGCGTGACCGAGCAGATCGTGCTGGACAGCGGCGACGTCGGCGGGTGCTGGTTCACGGTCAACAACAAGAGCTACGATATCGCCTACACCCGCGACCACACGAAAAGCCGCGCCCGCTTCCACCACGTGACCTATGCGGTGGACCAGCGCGAGCAGGTGCTGCAGGCAGCTGACGTGTTTCTGGAGAACGGCGTCTTCATCGAAACCGGTCCACACAAACATGCGATCCAGCAGACGTTCTTCCTTTATGTCTATGAACCCGCAGGCAATCGCATCGAGGTCGCCAACGCGGGGGCGCGCCTGATCCTCGATCCGGACTGGACGCCGATCACCTGGACCGAGACGGAGCGCAAGAAGGGCCAGGCCTGGGGCCTGAGAACCATCGAAAGCTTCCACACCCACGGCACGCCGCCAGCGACGGCGTAGAAGGGGCTCGAAGCTCCGACCTTCACTGCTGCGCTTACCGCGGCTGCTCTTCCGGGGGCTTCACGTGCCGGAAGCGGGCGAGCAGCAGCAGATCATAAACGATCTTGAGAACACCGCAGATGATCAGCGGCCATGCCTTGAAGGTTCCGGTTAGCATGGCACCTGCCAAAGCCGGGCTGAGCGCCGAAGCAAGGCTGCGCGGCACCGCCGTGAAACTCGCGGCGGCAGGTCTCTCAGCCGGAGTGACGACAGCCATCACGTAGGATGATCGCGCGGGAACGTCCATCTGAGACAAGGCCGAGCGGATCAGAAGCAGGATCAGCACGGCGGTGAGCGACGGAGCAAACGCTGCTGCGATCAGGCACAGGCTGGCGGGGATATGGCTGAATACCATTGTGTTGACCAGTCCGATCCGCTGGGACAGCCATGCTGCGACCGGAAACGAAAACGCCGACAGAACGCCGGACCAGAAGAAAAACAGCCCGGCCTGCGTCAGCGACAGATCGAAGGTCTCGAAAAGCCACAGCGCCAGCAGAGACTGCACGACAAAACCGCCTGCGAACGCATCAATCGCGAACAGGGCTGATAGCTGGCAGACGATGGCCCTTGACGGTCCAAGCCCGGTTACGGATTCAGCAGGAATCGGCTCCGCCACTGGAAGTCGCGCGTAAAACCAGCCACCTGCAAGTCCCAGGATTGCGTAAACCACGAACATCCCCTTGATCGCCGCGAACTGCCCGGCTTCACCTGCGGAAACGTACTCGGGCAAGGCAGACGACAATGCACCAACCGCACCGGCCATGGCACCGAACAGGCTGTAGCGGGCGAAGATTGCCGTGCGTTGCTCTGGCGCGGCATGCCGGGTCAGAATCGTATGCTCCAGCGGCGCGAAGATACTGACCGATCCGCTCGACGGATTGGCGGTTCCGACCAGTGCGACCAGCAACAGGACGGCATAGTCACTCACCACGGCAAAGGCGATCCCCGTCAGCACCATCAGGCCAGCTGCTGCAACAAGCAGTCGACGATGGTCATGCCGTCCGCCAAACATTCCGATCGCAAGAGTGATGCAGGCCGATCCGAACAGCGCCACTGTCGCCAGCAGCCCGACCTGAAAAGGCGAGAACCCGAGCTGGATCAGATAGACCGGCAGAAGCACGGCCACGAAGCTGTCGCCGAAGTCGCGTATGCTGCGGGCTGTGAGCAGATTGCGGATGGCATTGCGGCTGCTGCTGTCGTCAGGGACCATCTTGGATGAATCACCTCTCTGCTGTCGCCACCTCCTGCACGACTCGCACAGACAGGTCTGATTGTCTCTGCAAACCTGATTGTCATTGCAGGCCTTGTTGTCTGTGATTGAAAAAGGGGCGAACCAGGCGAGACGCCATCGGCGCGCCCCAGGGACGGGGATCGATCACGCTCACGGCACCCCGCTGCAACAGCAGGTGTACCCCAGGAAAGTGACGCGGCGGGCACGCGCGGGCGTGTCAGGCGGCAGGCTTCGGCAATGTCGATATCATGCCGAACCGGCGTCAGTCCGCAACGGGTTCAGTCCAGATTGACCGTGGAAGCAGCGCCTGCCGGCTTGATGATACGGAACGGCAGATTTTCCTCACCAGATGCGCAAGTCCTGCTTCCCGGTACATTGCGCTTGAGTTTGGCCGGACCGACGCACCATTCGCGATCGAAGGAACCGGAACCGGGCCAGGTCATCGAACCATTGGCCGTGCGGGCGTGATAGACGACGGTTTCGGTGCTCTCGAGTTTGAACGAGGTGCACTGGCCGGGATTGGCCGGCTGCCATCCCGACATGAACCATTTGTCCGTCTTGGGCAGATAGTGAACGATCACAACAGTGACGCGACTCTGCTGCCTGTTGCAAAATGATATCCGACCGGCAGCTGCGGCGGTTTCGATGACCGAGAAACCAAGCGCCGCCAGGGCGACCGCGCCCTGAAGCGCAAACAAGATGCCAACCCTCATCGCGGTTCCCTCCCGTGCAGCGATGGACATCGAAGTGAAAAACATTGCGCCGGACAAAGACCAAGCGCAAGTGCCGCTCAGGTTGCGCGTGCAGCGTAACGTCCTGGAAAGGGACTTGGTCGCACGACAATCCGCCAATGCGGCGATGGCGCTCCCTGCGGGAGTCGAACCCGCCTTTGCAACGTGAGAGGCTGCCGTCCTAACCGATAGACGAAGGGAGCGTTACCGGGAGGCGGTCACATAGGCGGTGCGGGCGGCGGATGCAAGCCCGATGCGCGCGTCTATTGCTCCTCGATAACCACCCGCGACGATCTCGCGCGCGGACCGGTCGCGGTGCCCGCCTCGACCTCCGACGTCCGCACCGTGGTCACGCGCCCGTCAGACACAAGAGTGCCGCCGCCGGCATAGACCTGGCAGGAGGCGAGAAGAAGGGCGAGGATCGGGATGAAAAGCGTTTTCATGGTATGGAGATGGTCGGCAGTTCTGGCAAAAAGATG
>JANMFA010000126.1:0-2733 GCA_031377545.1 Hyphomicrobiales bacterium
GGATCATGGCTGCGGCCCGAGAAGATGTGCGTGAAGGAAAGCTTCCGCATCTGGCTGGCGGCGGCCTCGACAAGCTCTTCATTGCCGTAGCCGAGCGAGGCGCACCACAGGCCCGCCATGCCCTCGATGTAGGGCTTGCCATCGACATCATAGACATAGATGCCCTTGGCGGTTTCCAGCACCAGCGGACCGACAGTCCTGTGAGCATCGAGGTTGGTGTAGGGGTGGATCAGCGTCTCGACATCGCGCGTCTGAAGATTGGTAAGCATGGCGGTGGTCCTTCACATGCAGAAAATCGAAGAACCACAGGCTAGCGTGTCATGACGATCTCTGGAAGAGAGATATGGCAATCCCATCCATCGAAAAGGTTGATGATCCATGTCCCTCCACGCTGCCTCAGTGCCTGTTTTCGCACAGTTCCTCGATGCTCTTGCCGCTTTCCTCAAAAAGGCGGAAGCGTATGGCGAGGCGAAGAAGATCGCGCCGGACGTGATGCTGGGACTCAGGCTCTCGCCCGATATGTTCGCGCTGACGCGCCAGGTCCAGGTCACCTGCGATTTCGCCAAGAACACTTGCGGTCGGCTCGCTGGAGGTGAGTTGCCGAAATTTCCGGACGACGAGAAGACATTTGCCGAGCTTTATGCCCGGATAGAGAAGACGAAGGCTTACATCACCGGCCTGCCGACATCGGCCTTCGAGGGAGCTGAATCCCGTGCGATCACCTTCCCGATCGCGGGCAAGCCCTTCGCGATGGATGGAGCCGACTATCTCTCGCATTTCGCGCTGCCCAACTTCTACTTTCACCTGACAGCAGCCTATTCGATCCTCAGGGCCAATGGCGTCGAACTGGGGAAGGGCGACTTCATCGGCGCGCGCGACCGGATGAGACCGGCCTGAATTCGCATTCCCGTCGCCAACGGAGACCGTTCAAAAGCGAAGCAGTCCGTTACTGCTTTCTTTGCCATGATCAACGGATGGCGGCGGGATTTAACCCGTCTCCAACCCTCTCTCCCGCATAGATCCGGGACGGAGGGCCGCTGATGTCAGGTCTGGGCAATCTTGTCTTCATCGCGCTCATCGGCAGCGTCGCTGCGGTGGGTGCCGTGACGCATCTGCAAAAGGACAAGGTGTCCCAGGCGCCGAAGCCCACAACCGCCATGATCCAGCCAGCCGCAGCCGCGGCCTCAGCGCCCGCGGGTGGCAATACCGCGATGCTCTATGCCGACACGCGCGGCCATTTCTACGCCGATATCTACATCCGCGGCATTCCGATCCGCACGCTGGTCGATACCGGCGCGAGCCTGGTGTCATTCTCTGCGGAGGACGCCGCCAAGTTCGGGCTTCGCGAGGAGCCGAACCAGAGAAAAGGCCAGTTCAACACCGCAAACGGCATCGTCACGGCCTCGATCGTGAAGGTGCCCGAGATGCGGCTGCAGGGCATCACGGTCTATGATGTCGAAGCCTCGATCATGCCGGCTGGCACGATGAAAGGCACGCTCCTGGGCATGTCATTCATGAAAAAGCTGCAGGGCTATGAATCGCGCGGATCCAGCATGGTTTTGCGGAAATAGCAGGTACTTTCCTTCTCCCAGGGGAGAAGGCAATACGCTACAGCCCCCGCTCCCAGATCTCGCCGACAAGGTCGACGCCGAAGCTGTGGTGCGGTTCGCTTTCAACCAGCGTGAATCCCAGCCGTTCGTAAAGCCGACGCGCGGGCTTGAGCACGTCGTTGGTCCACAGCTTCATGCTTGTGTACCCGGCATCGCGCGCAAAGGTCATGCAGTCGGAAACAAGCCTTTCGCCAAGCCCGAACCCGCGCGCCCATGGCTCGACATAGACGATCCGCAGTTTGGCCGTGGCGTCGTCCAACCGCACGACGGTCGCCGATCCCGCGATCATTCCGTCAATTTCGGCTATGAGGCACCGCTCACCCGATGGATCGCAAGTCTTGATAAAGCCAGCTGCGATCTCGGCCACGGCACCTTCAAAGGCGATATTCCAGCCATACTCCTCGGCATAGAGCACGCCATGGCGATGCACGATCCAGCCGAGGTCTCCGACGCGGTGATCGCGTATCGTGATGGCTGGCTTGCGATCCCCTGGCATCAGCAGGTGATCCACAACCGACAAGGCCGCAGAAAGCTGGCTGCGCTGCGCAGGTCCCAGATGCGCAATCAGCCGCTCCATTTCATCCGTCGAACGTTGATTGATCCGGCTGAACAGGCTGTGTCCTTCGACCGTCATGGTCAGCAATCGTGCCCGGCGGTCTTTGCCCGCAACGTGACGCGCGATCCAGCCGCGTTTCTGAAGCGCCGCAATGGTTCGGCTGACGTAGCCCTTGTCGAGATCCAGCATTCGGCGGATCGCATCCGCCGTAACGGACTCCGCCTGCGCGATTTCAAAAAGGACACGGGCTTCCGTCAGCGACAGATCGACATCATAGAGCTTGCCGCGCAACAGGCCGGCGGCCCGCGAGAAATTGCGCGTGAAGCGGCGAAGGTCGGCTGCTGTATCGCCCGGCATTAGGCGTTCCAATTGGTTGCTAAAAGCAACTATATGGATATTCCGGGACTGCGCAATTCCTTTGTCTCGCGTTCACTCATCACGCGATATAGATTGCATTACAGTTCCCGAGAGGCCCTTCCGATGTCCTATCCCAAGCCGCTCAATTCAATCGCCCCCAATTCCGCCCCCTTCGAGAATATCCCGCTGGTGAAATCGACCGGTTTTCGC
>JANMFA010000416.1:0-3551 GCA_031377545.1 Hyphomicrobiales bacterium
CGACGCGGGCTTCGCGGCGTCAAGCTCGTCGTCTCGGATGCGCACGAGGGCATCAAGGCGTCGGTGTCGAAGATCCTCACCGCCACATGGCAACGCTGCCGCGTCCACTTCATGCGCAATGCGCTCGCCCATGCCGGCAAGAGCGGACGGCGCGTCGTCTCGGCCCCTCATCCTGAGCCCGTCGAAGGACATCGCCACCGCCTTCGCCCAGGACGATTCAACTGCGGCCTCGAAGCAGTGGCGCTCCATCGCCGATCAGTTGAGGCCCAAGCTGCCGAGGCTCGCCACACTGATGGACGACGCCGAGCCCGACGTGCTGGCCTACATGGGCTTCCCCGCCCAGCACCGCGCCAAGCTCCACAGCACCAACCCGCTCGAACGGCTGAATGGCGAGATCAAGCGGCGCACCGAGGTGGTCTGCATCTTCCCCAATGAAGCCGCCATCACGCGGCTCGTCGGCGCCATCCTGCTGGAACAGAATGATGAGTGGGCCGTCCAACGCGCCCGCTACATGACGCTGGAAACCATGGCCACGATGAGCGATGATCCCCTCGTCAGCTTGCCCGCCGTGGCAGCATGACATCAACCGCCCGGGCCAATCCCGAAAGCGGTCAGTGGTGAAAAGCTACACCACGCTTTGGGACAGCACCCGGACAGGTTCGGAATGTACCCAGAAACCAGTCCGGGAGTGCAGCCGTCCTGAATTGGTCAAATCGGCGCAGACCGGAGCCAGACACTTGCCATCCCATATGGCGACAGGACCGGAGCCGCGCTGCAACTTGCGAAACAGTCTGAGTAGATTCCGGTTCTGGCTCATTCCTGGAGAAACTGAACACTGGGTATCAGATCGAAGTGATGATGACTGTGCATTGTTGGCACGAGCGCCACAGACAACGGAGACCTGCCATGACCGACGCTTTAACCACATTCAATCTGCAGCTTCAGGCCCATGCCAGGAACCTGGAGAATCGCTTTTCCGAGTTCAGCGCTAAAGTTGGCGACAACATCAATCAGGCGGACAAGGAGCTCCGACGCCAGATCGCGGCGCTTGAAGACAGCGCCGCCAAGGCCAAGACCTCGACGGAGGCCTCGGCCGAGGTCGTCAGGAAGTGGGTTGCTGATTCCGTCAGCTCCGTCGAAGAGTGGAAGAGCAAGCTGGATATCGGCATGCTTTCGGCGCGCGCGGAACGTGCTGACCACTATGCCAAAGCTGCCTCTCAAGTTGCAATCGCCGGCGTCGATGCCGCTGAAAAGGCAGCGCTCGACGCACAACTCGCCCATGCCGATGTCCACGCAGCAAAGGCATCCAAGGTTGGTTGAATGCAGCCGCCGTCAGGGCTGCCTTCCCGCACGCTCATCCTCCGGTGCCGCAGCGAGTGCAAGCCGCGCCAGCGCCGGCAACGATTTGCAACCTGTTCTGGTCATGATCGCATTGCGGTGATTTTCCACCGTGCGCTGGCTGATGCCGAGGTCCGCCGCGATGTTCTTGCTGGGGTGGCCCGCCAAAACCAGCTCCATGATCTGCTTTTGCCGCGCTGTCAGGCTTTCGATTTGGCTTTGCGCATCGGTGCGCCACTGCGTGATCTTGCTGGCATCGCGTGACTGCTCCAGCGCGCGCTCTATGCTGGCGAGGAGGTCGTTGGGGCGGACCGGCTTTTCGATGAAATCGACCGCTCCTGCCTTCATCGCCTGCACTGCCATGGGGACGTCGCTGTTGCCGGTGATCATGATCGCGGGCAGCAAGTCGCCCGCGTCCTTCAGCTTTTGCAACAGGGCGAACCCGTTCATGCCCGGAAGGTAGGCGTCGATGAGCATGCACCCGGCGCTGCCCGCGCGGTACTGCGCAAGGAAGGCCTCGCAGGTGGCGAAAGTCGCTGCCGTGTAGCCTTTGTCCTCCAGCAGGATGCGCATGGTGTCGCGGATGTTCTGGTCGTCGTCGACGACATATACGATGTCCGCCGTCGGGCTCACGTTGGTCGGCAAGGAATTGACGGGCGCGACCGATGTCTTTGGCGGCGGCGCGGACAGCAGCGTTTCAATCACGGCCATCATCTTCTTCAACTTCACCGGCTTGTTGAGGTGGACGCAGTCGTTCCTGGTAATTTCGGCCAATGCCGTTGTGGATATATCACCCGTCAGGATCACGACCGGGAGAGGACGGTTCATGGCCTTGCGAAGTCTGGCCGCGACCTGCAGCCCGTCCATGCCTTTGGGGAGGTTATAGTCCGAAATGACAAGATCAGGCTTCAGTATGCCTTTCTCGACAAGCTCAACAGCGGCAAAACCATCGAAAGCGGTGGTAACGTCATGGCCCTCGGCGTCCAGCAGAAGCGCCAGCAGTTCACGCACATCCGGGTCGTCCTCGACGACGAGAATGGCGCAGCCTTTCCCGGAAACCGGCGGAGGTAACACCAGATCGGGACGTTCAGGCACGGCTGATGCCGGCGCATCCACACCATCGGCAGGCAGCGCGATCTCGATGGCGAAGACCGATCCCTTGCCGAGCTTTGAGCGGACATTCACCTTGTAACCAAGCAGGGCCACCAGCCGTTTGACGATGGACAGGCCAAGGCCGAGACCACGGCTGCGCTCGCGCGCCGCATTGTCGAGCTGGTGATATTCCTCGAAGATCGCCTGAAGTTCGGCATCGGGAATGCCGATGCCGGTGTCCCAGATCTCGATGCTCAGCGACCCGGCGCGGCGGCGACAGCCCAGCAGCACCTTGCCGGATCGCGTGTACTTGATCGCGTTGGTCAACAGGTTGCGGAGCATCTGCTCCAGCAGGCGCGGATCGGTGTGGATCGATTGGCTGCAGGGCACGACCCTGAGCACCAGCGCCTTCGCCTGTGCATGATAGGAGAACTCCTCACGCAGCCGGTCGAACAGCTCATCAAGCGGATAGCTCACGATTTCAGGGCGCACGACGCCGGCCTCGATCTGGTTGATGTCGAGCAGCGCATTGAGCATGCCCGACATCGCGTGCAGCGTGTCATCCAGGCGCTTCACCAGATTTTGCGCCTTCTCACCCTCAACCGTCCTGGCGAGTAATCCTTGCACGAAGGCGATGGTCTGAAGCGGCTGGCGCAGGTCGTGGCTGGCCGCCGCCAGGAAGCGGGACTTGGAACGATTGGCCTGCTCGGCTTCCAGCTTGGTCTGCTCCAGCGCCTTGCGGATGCGCTTGCGTTCGCTGATATCGGTGAAGGTGATGACCACGCCCTCCACGCGGTTGTCATGGTTCCGGTAGGGCAGGATGCGGCGGATGAACCAGACGTCCGTGTCGGTTTCGATCTCCCGGTCGATCGCACGCAGGTTCTTCAGGACAGAGCGGGCATCTGCCGCCAGCTCGGTATCCGTCGCCAGCGAACGCAGATCGGCCAGCGGCCGCCCCACATCGCCCGGGATCACGTTGAATAGTAATTTTGTGGCCGGGGTGAAGAACCGGATGTTGAGGTCGGGGTCCAGAAACAGCGTCGCCACATCAGTGCTGTAGAGCACGTTCTGCAGATCATTGGACGTCGTGCGCTGCCGGTCGAGCGTCTCCTGCAGCTGGC
>JANMFA010000424.1:0-1939 GCA_031377545.1 Hyphomicrobiales bacterium
CCACAACCTCCGCGTGACCCGCATCCGCCGCCCAGTCCAGCGCCAGCCGGCCATCAATCGCCTTCAGCACGGGCGAGGCTCCCGCCGCCAGAAGACGCTCCACTGCCCCCACATGACCCCGGTGCGCCGCCCACATCAGCGCCGACACCTGCTCCGCATGCTCAACCGTATCCACACGCGCCCCCGCCGCAAGAAGCGCATCGATGATCGCCGGATCGCCCTGTTCCGTCGCCGCGATCAGCGGCGAGATACCCACGGAGGTCACGGCATTGATGTCCGCACCGGCAGTGATCAGCGCGGTGACCACCTCACAATGCCCGTAGCGGGCGGCAAGAAGCAGCGGAAACAGCCCGCTGTTGTCGTGTTCAGAGACACTGGCTCCATTAGCAATGAACTGCCGCACCGCGTCGAGATTCCCCTCAGCGGCCTCGCGATGCATTGACCAAAGGTTCTCGTCCATCAGGTCCGCCAGAGATCAACGGCCTGTGGTTTCGAGGCCCGGTCCAACGCCGCCTTCACGTCGATGACCAACTGCGCCACGGGCCTGAGAAGGGCCGTCATCAGGGGCCATGCACCGTCGAGATAGGCGCGGTGGGGCATGGCCAGAATGACAGCATCCGCCGACTCTTGCCTGCTCTGCTGCACCAGCGGAAAGCCATGTTCATACTGGCATTCCTCACTCACGGCCAGCGGATCCGCGACCTGCACCGTCAAGCCGAAGTCACGCTGTTCATTGACGATATCGACAACCCTGGAGTTACGGATGTCCGGCACGCTTTCCTTGAACGTGATGCCAAGTACCGTGTCCACCTTGCCACCTCCGGTGGACATGAGACGCTTCACGCATTCCCGTGCGACCCAGGTTCCCATGGAATCGTTGATGCGACGTCCCGCCAGGATCACTTCCGGAGTGTACCCCGCCTGTTCTGCGCGGTGGGTCAGGTAATAGGGCTCGACGCCGATGCAGTGACCGCCAACGAAGCCTGGCGTGAACCGTAGAGAATTCCATTTTGAACCCGCTGCCGCCAGCACGTCGCTGGCATCAATGCCAAGCCGGTGAAAGATCAGGGCCAGTTCGTTCATCAGGGCGATGTTGAGATCGCGTTGCGTGTTCTCGATCACCTTGGCAGCTTCCGCCACCTTGATACTCTGTGCCCGGTGGAGCCCTGCTGTCACGACCGATCCATAGACCTCGGCGACCGTCTCCAGTGCCTGTGGGTTCTGCGCAGCCACAACTTTGATGATTGACCCGAATCTGTGCGAGCGATCTCCCGGATTGATGCGCTCCGGGCTGTAGCCGACCGCAAAATCGATTCCCGCCACGAGACCCGAGCAGCGCTCCAGAACGGGAATACAGACTTCCTCCGTCGCACCGGGATAGACGATCGATTCATAGACGACGATATCGCCTTTCTTCAGGACAGCGCCAACGGTGCGGGAGGCCGCGATCACAATGCTGAGATCTGGCCGTTTCGCCGCATCAATCGGTGTCGGCACGGTGACGATGAAGAAATCCGCTGTCTTCAGGGCATCAGGATCAGCCGTGAACTGGAGCCGGTCATTCTCAAAATCAGCGGGGTCGATCTCGCCCGTGCGATCAAACCCAGAGCGGAGTTCTGTGACGCGTGAGTCGGCAATGTCAAAGCCCGTCACCGAGGCCCCGGAGCGCGCGAAAGACACAGCGACGGGCAGGCCCACATAGCCAAGGCCGATTACGGCAATGCGACGGTTGGTTGGCGAAGCGGAACGCGGCTGCATGGAAAGGATGGAGTCTCGTCTTGGTACTCTGATTGCTGCCATCCGCGACTCTTTTGGGCGAATGTCAATGGTCTGAGGCCAGATCAGGCTGTCCCGCTATTGCCGCCCGATACTGGCATAGGTCAGCCCGTGGCGGCGCATCGGGTGCGCGTCATGAAGTCCCCGTCCTTTCGCCTGTTGC
>JANMFA010000524.1:0-10166 GCA_031377545.1 Hyphomicrobiales bacterium
GCCTGATTGCGCCGTTTGTCGGTATGAAGGCGATTGACCTCATCATCACCACGCTTGGCCTTGTCTGAGGAGTCTGACCCATGTCCCACCTGCGTCCCGCCCTTGTGCTGCTGGTTTTCTTCACGCTGCTGACCGGGCTGATCTACCCGCTCGCGATCACCGGTATCGGGCAGACAATCTTTCCGGCCAAGGCTAACGGCTCGCTTGTGAACCGCAACGGCGTTGTCATTGGCTCAAGCCTGATCGGGCAGAGCTTTGCCTCTGAACGCTACTTCCACGGAAGGCCATCCGCCACCAGCACGGCGGACCCAGCTGACGCTTCCAAGACGATTGACGCGCCCTACAATGCAGCTTCGTCCACTGGCTCGAACCTTGGCCCGAGCAGCAAAGCGCTTTTAGAGGCCGTCGAGGCGCGCGCCAAAGCGCTGGGTAAAGGCCCTCAGCCCGCCGATCTGGTGACCGCTTCAGCCTCGGGACTTGATCCGCACATCTCGCCGGGCGGCGCGCTTGCCCAAGTTGCGCGGGTGGCGACGGCCCGCAATCTTGGCGCGGACCAGATCCGCGCGCTGGTCGAGCGACAGATCGAGGGCCGCGAGCTTGGCATTCTCGGCGAGCGGCGTATCAATGTCCTGGCGCTCAATCTGGCACTGGACGCCGTGAAGCCTTGAAGCGCAAAACAGATTGATGACCGCTGCCGGAGACAAAAGACCGACACCCGAGAGCTTCCTCGATGCTGCACGCGCCGAGGATAGTGGTTCATTGAAACCCGGCAGGCTCAAGATATTCCTCGGTGCTTCGCCCGGCGTCGGCAAGACCTTCGCCATGCTTGAGGAAGCCCGCGTGCGGCAGTGCGCGGGCGTCGACGTGGTGGTGGCGCTGGTTGAGACTCACGGCAGGGCTGATACGGCGGCTTTGCTTCAGAACCTTGAGCAATTGCCGCGCAAACCGATCGACTATCGTGGCCAGACGCTTCAGGAAATGGACCTTGACGCTCTGATTGCCCGCAAGCCACAACTCGCGCTTATCGACGAGTTCGCTCACACCACTGCGCCGGGCTCACGCCACCCGAAGCGCTGGCAGGTCGTGATGGAGGTGCTGGATGCCGGTATAGACGTCGTCACCACGCTCAATATTCAGCACATCGAGAGCCTCAATGATGCTGTGGTGCAGATCACCGGCGTCAGGGTGCAGGAAACCGTGCCGGACAGTGTGCTTCAGAAGGCTGACCAGATCGAACTGATCGACCTGCCGCCCGATGAGCTGATCAACCGGCTGAAGGAGGGCAAGGTCTATCTTCCGCAGCAGGCGGGAAGGGCACTGGAGAATTTCTTCACGAGAGGCAAACTCACGGCCCTTCGCGAAATGGCCTTGCGCGCCACTGCAGGGCGGGTCGATGCAGACATGCTCGCCTTCATGCAGGCCAACGCCGTGAGGGGCATCTGGCCGACAGAGGAGCGGCTTCTGGTCTGCATCAATGAGGCTCCGGCATCCAAGGCGCTGGTGCGGACCGGCAAGCGCATGGCCGAGCGAGCGAAGATTCCATGGATCGTGGCGACCGTTGTCACACCCAAGCATGATGTCATGAGCGGGGATGTGCGGCAGGTGGCGCAGGATGCGCTCAGGCTGGCTGAGACACTTGGAGCAGAAACCATCACCTTGCGTGCGGAAACCAATGCGGCTGGCGAGTTGCTGCGCTTTGCGCGCAGCCGCAATGTAACGAGACTGGTCATCGGACGCCCGCGCTGGCGCAATGCGGCCGTTCAACGGCTGATGAGCCTGATCCGAGAGCCGGTGTCCGAGAAGCTGCTGGACGATGCGACTGATTTCGAGGTGACGGTGGTAACGCCGCATGCGCGCATCGAGCGAAAGAAAGCGTTGGCACGTCGCATCTGGCACCTGGGCGGCTGGCAGGCGCCATTGGCTGCATCCAGCGCTATTGCACTCGCAACTATGCTCGCCTGGCCCATCACCTTGATCGATGCCATTCCCGCTGGCGCGATCACAGTATTGTATCTGCTGGCGGTCATGCTGGTTGGCACGCGTTTTGGCCTCGCTTCTTCCTTGATGGCCAGTGTGTTCGGCTTCCTCGCATACAATTTCTTCTACACAGAGCCCTACATGACGCTGAACGTGTCGCGCGGCTCCGACGTCGTGTCGCTTGTCGTATTCCTGTTGGGGGCACTCTTTACCGGCACACTGGCCAGCCGCCTGAAAGCGCAGGTTGAAAGCATGCGCGCTGCTCAGGCCCGGACCGAAACGCTTTACGAATTCGCCCGCAAGATCGCCTCAGCTACCAAAGCCGATGATGTGCTCTGGGCTGCCGCCAGCCATGTGGCGCGCGTGCTCGATGCGCATGTGCTGATCATGACCCCGGATGCAGGCGGGCAGCTTGAGCAAGTACAGGGCTGGCCTTCGATCGAAGAGAACCTCGACGCGGGGGCGACGGGCGCGGCGCGCTGGGCCTTTGACAAGGCCGAGGCCGCAGGTCTGGGTACAGGCACTCTGCCTAACAGCGACTGGCTGTTCGTGCCACTCGCAACAGCTGGCAAGCCCTTTGGCGTGATTGGCATCAAGTTCAGAAACAAGGCGCAGGCGACCGATCCTGAAGCCAGGCGGCTGCTGCTGGCTGTCGAGGATCAAGTCGCGGTTGCCGTAGAGCGCAACCGGCTCAGCGATGATCTTGCGGGCGCGCGCGTTGCCGCCGAAAGCGACAAGCTGCGGGCAGCGCTGCTCAACGCGGTGAGCCACGACCTGCGCACGCCGCTCGTCACGGTCATCGGTGCCACGTCAAGCCTTGCCGAGAGTTATGACGATCTCGATGACATCTCTCGCAAGGAGCTGATCGCCAGCGCCCTCGATGAAGCCCGCCGCCTCGACCGTACCGTGCAGAACCTTCTCGATATGACGCGCCTTGGCCATGGGGCTCTCAAGCCAAATCGTGGTGCTGTGGATTTGCGGGAAATCATCGGGACCGTCCGCAGCGATCTGTCCCGTGTGTTGGCTGGTCACAAGCTGGTGCTAGATCTGACGAAGGATCTGCCGCCGGTCGATGTCGATCCGGTGCTTATTGGCCAAGCGCTCGCAAATGTTCTGGAAAACGCTGCAAAATATGCACCTGCCGGAACATCCATCACGATTGCAGCGACAAAGACCGACCGCCAGTTGCGCCTCAGCGTCAGCGACGAGGGCCCAGGCATCGCGCCGGGTGAACGCGACAAGGTATTCGACCTGTTCCACCGGGCCGCACGCGGGGATGCGGCTCCGGCTGGAACCGGCATGGGTCTCGCCATCGTCAAGGGTCTTGTCGAGGCGCATAGTGGTACGGTGCGGGCCGAAACCGGTCAGACTGGCAAGGGCACGGCGATTGTCATGATGCTGCCGCTCGCATCGGCAGAACCATCCGACGACGGCGCATCATGAGCGTTCAGCCCCGCATCCTTGTGATCGACGACGAGGCACCGATCAGACGGTTCCTGAAGATTGTCCTGGGCACAAGCGGCTTCGAGACCATCGAGGCCGAGCGCGGTCGGCAGGGCGTCGAACTGGCGGCTACTGAAGCGCCGGATGCGATCATTCTCGATCTTGGCCTGCCCGACATGGATGGCAAGGCCGTTATTGCGTCCATCAGGGAGTGGTCTCAAGCGCCGATCCTGGTTCTCTCCGTGCGAGACGGCGAAGCAGAGAAGATCGCGGCGCTGGATGCCGGGGCGGACGACTACGTCACCAAACCGTTTGCGACCGGCGAACTGATGGCGCGACTCAGAGCCTTGCTCCGGAAACGTCCCGCAGGAGCCATTGAGAAGCCGGAGATCGTGTTTGGTGCTCTCATCATCAACGTGGCCACGCGCTCAGTTCTGGTCGATGGAGCCGAAGTCAGGCTGACACGCAAGGAGTTCGATGTGCTGGCCTTGCTCGCACGCAACGCAGGACGTCTGGTCGGTCACAAGCAGATCCTGAAAATGGTTTGGGGGCAGGCACATATCGAGGACACGCACTACCTTCGCATCGCCATCGGCCACATTCGCGAAAAGATCGGTGACGACGCGGCTAACCCACGCTTCATCGTGACCGAACCGGGCGTCGGATATCGGCTGGTTGAATCGGAAAGGGCGTGAGCTACGAAAGCCTTCATTCGCTGGTTTCAGCTCGAAACCGAAACTTCCGCTCATGGCGCAAGATGCACGGATCTGGCGCTTAACCTCATCTGAGATTGCGCCAACAGCCCATCCGTCCATTCTGGCGCGCGGCTGAAAAAGAAGCACATCGTGCCAATGATATCGCCGAACGGAAATCGGCCGACCCCGGACTATGGTAGCCAACATCGCCGAGGCGCTCGGAAAAAGACCTGTCATTTGCCGAGGCACCGATGAACTGGCGTGGCAAACTGCCTCAAGTCCATCCATCGTTCGTTGCCGTAAGGAAATTATGGAAACTTATTCACAAATTGATCGCACGCTCCTGCTCCTTGACGACGATACCGTTTTCCTGCCGCGTTTGGCGCTGGCGATGGAAGCGCGTGGGTATGACGTCAAACAGGCACCTGATGTAGCGACTGGCCTAAGAATGGTGGAGCTGGATCCGCCCGCCTACGCGGTTGTCGACCTCAGGCTTCTCGACGGAACGGGTTTGGAAGTCATCTCCAAGCTTAGGGAACTCCGCCCCAGCAATCGGAGCATCGTGCTCACCGGCTACGGGAATATTGCAACAGCGGTTGGCGCAGTGAAGGCCGGGGCGGATGACTACCTCGCAAAGCCTGCCGATGCTGATGAAATCGATCTGGTGCTGCGAAATGTACCTGGCGATCAGGTTCAAATGCCTAGCCGCATGATGTCCATTGATCGTGTCCGCTGGGAACATATCCAGAGCGTGTTCCAACTGTATGGCTACAACATCTCCGAGACCGCGCGGAGGCTGAATATGCACCGACGGACGCTTCAGCGTATCCTTGCCAAGAGCGAAGGGGAACCGAAAGCGTCGATCGAGAAACAAGGTTGGTAATAGACCCGACGTCGATCGAAGCTCGATTTCCCTCCCTATTTACAGAGTGCGTGGATACCCCTCCGGCAGGTTAATCCCGGCAAGTGTCGATGGCCCCGGGGTGAGATCATCAGTCACAGGTTCTGGACATTTTGCCACAAAGTCGGGGTGCGCGTTATTCGCTATGTCACTGCGACATCACAGGGGTCAAATAAATGCCGGACCGGATACAGAATCTTGAAACTGACGTGAAACGGCTATCGATCGATCTGATCGGTATCCCAGTTCTTGTTTTCTGGGGAGGGCTTTCTCTCGTTCCCTTTGGCATGCTCTTCACCGGTGATCTGGCGACCTTGCGCTACTGGATTAACATATTTTTTCTGGTCAGCGGCCTTTGGGGTGCTTTGACGGCCTATTTTGGATCCCGACTGCTGATGTGGACTGAATCACGCGCCGCCGCCAGACTGCCGAAGCGGGTGATCATCATGTCTTATGCAAGTATCTGGTCCGTGCTGTATCTCGCGTTCTTCTTTTCAACACGGTAGCTCGTTCGGGCAACAAGCGGAAGGTTGTGGCACGTTTTGGCTTGTCGCGATTGGACATGCATCGAACGATCCGGGGACAAGGCCCAAGGTGATCTCCCAGACCACAGGGGAACGGCAGACGAAGGGGCTGTCCAGACGGTTGATGGAATGGTCTCCTTGCTCAACCCGCTCGAATGCTACGTTGCGATGGTCGGAAGCCGAAGAGAAGCCTGACTATCCCGCAATGACGAAGGCACTCTCATGACGCGCGGCAAATTGTACATGGTGCTTTCGATCATCTCTCTCATCGTGATCGTTTCTGCAGCATTGGTCGGACCACTGATGAGCCCGGTTGAAGAGCCGCCCTACTTCACCAGTACGCTGGACGGGCCAATTGAAGTTCGCACTTATGGTCCGATTGTCGTCGCTGAAACGCAGGTTGCGGGCGAGCGCCGGGCGGCACTCAATGAGGGGTTCCGCTTGCTGGCGGCCTACATTTCCGGTGCGAACAAGCCCAACGCCAAAATTGCCATGACGGCTCCCGTCCAGCAGCAGCTTACGCAGACGATCAAGATGACTGTGCCCGTTACACAAAAGCGTGCTGATGGCCGTTGGACGACAAGGTTCTCGATGCCGGAAATCTGGACACTGGATAGCCTGCCGGTGCCCGATGACATGCGCGTCAAGCTCTTACGGATCCCTGAGACGCGATATGCCGTTTTGCGGTTCTCAGGCTTGGCCTCGGATAAGACGATCCAGGCGAGGACAGCAGAATTGCGCAACTACGCGTCGTTGCATCAGCTGAAGATTGGGGATGAACCCGTGCTGGCTTTCTATGTTCCACCGTGGACCCTGCCGTTCTTGCGGCGGAATGAGGTTATGTTCGAGATTGTCCCGGGCTAAAGTATTCTGGGCAGGACCGTTCCCGCGTGGTGTGGGTTGCGGGACGCAGCTACCGTGAAGCAAATAGCGCAAGCGGAACCTCTGCGTCGCGGGGGCCGATTCCAAGCCTTTGAATGATGCCGGGAACCTTTTCCTTCATGGCGAAGAACCCCCGAGTGCCGTGAGGCCACGCCAATGTGTCGTAGGCACGCCTGATCTGAACCAGCCGGATGCCCTTGTTCTGCAAGCCTTGCGAAATATCCACCAGCCTATTCGCCACCGGCCCAACAGGGGCATAAGCCGTTACAATCGTGTTGATCGCATGACGGCGTGCCCAGTCTTCGATGGCAATTATGGACAGGGAAGGCAGAAGTGTCGCCGGTGCACCGAACGCCAGGGCCGCCGAGGCGAGTCCATCGGCCAGGGCTCCATCGGTGAACACCTTTACGCGGGCTGAAACTTCTAACGGCGATCGTTTCTCGACAAGATCAGCTCCGGCGACGGCGACGATGTCGGCATCGCCCCATGGAAGGCTCATCGGGTGAAGATCCTCCCCGGTCAGCAACAGTCCGAGCCGACCGGATGGACAATGTCCGGCGGCCTCGCGCATTGGCTGTGCAGCAGGCAACGGAGGTTCGTCGACGGGCGGTGCTTCCTGCGCCAGGCCTTCGGGGGAAAAACGGCCTTCGGTGCACAACCGGATATTGTCGGAACGCGCCAGATAGGTCTTCCCCTTGGTGTGCAATCCGCCAACCCAGCGCCAAGAAAGGGTATTGGACGCGGGATCACCATCCAGCAAATGGCGGAACATGAAGTCGGCACCCAGTTCCCAGGGAAGCCTGAGCGTGAAGATCCAGATCGAGGCAAACCACATGCGGGCGTGGTTGTGAAGGTAGCCGAAATCGATCAGCTCCTGAACCCAGGCATTGAAACAGCCGATGCCCGTCCGCCCTTGGACCGCTTGCTCGTAGGCGATGCGGACGCCACCCGAACCCATGAGGCTCGTTTTTTGCTGACCGAGATTGGCACAGTATCTTTGCCAGATGACAGGCCGGGTTTCGAGATGCCCCTTGAAATAGGTTCGCCAGAAAATCTCCTGTATGAACTTGTCTGCGGTCGCTGACGTGTGCTGGAGAAGGACTGCCGACAGCACGTCTTCCTCCGTGATCAAACGATGGCGGATATAGGGTGACAGCATCGAGACATTGTCGCGTCGCGCCGGACCTAGATCGTTGTTGCGCATGGATTCGTAGTGTCGACCCGCCGACGGCACGAATGCGGCAAGGCGCGCCAGACCGGCTGATCGGGTTGGTTCGAAAACAGGGGAAGTGGGCATAGGCATCATGGACGATTTACGGTCGACAACACCGAATGGACGCAGATTCGATCCGTCGCTTGTCGTTGGGTTGAGAGAATTCGCGGAGTACTGCATTCAAGCAGGGAATTGGACCGCCGCTGCAGCACGAGCGGCCCAGCGGGCGTAGACGGCCTCCCCTGGATGAAATCCATCTGATGCCATCATGCCGACGTCGCCATCGGCGGATTGCTCCAGATAAGTGCAGCCAGGCGTGTCAGATGCAAGCTGGCGCAATTCGCGATCAAATGCCTTGGCGTGCGCACCGAGATACCAGCGCAGTGGTTGGGGCAAGGCAGGAAAACGATGCATTGGCGGCAAGCCGCTGACGATGATCAGCCGAGTTTCGAACCTGTCTTTCAGCAGAGTGAGCAAGGCGCGCTGGCACGCCACGAAATCATCTAGCGAAACACCAGACGTCACGTCATTGACGCCGAGCGATATGACGACGACATCGGAGATCAGCGGCACCATTTTTGCGAGATGGTCGTGGGTTGTGCGGCTGGTAGCGCCCGTCCTTGCATCCAGATTCCAGTGAACCTCGTGGCAGACCGCCAGACGCTGGACAAGTTGACCCAGCAACGCCTCGTGTTGGCTTTGCACCCCGACACCTGCCGCTGCCGAGTCGCCAATCACGAGCAAACGCAGCACCGGCCCTTTGCCGGAGATGCCGCTTCGCGGCCCGGACGGCTCCGGCAACAGTGGTGTTCGTCGCCGGACGTAAAGGCCTTGCCCCAGAAGCAGCGGACCAAGAGCAAGTTTGATCACAAGGTTCATTGGTCGAACGTCTGTTACACTCACCATCCAACGACAATCTCCGTCGTCCTAACGCTGCGGCGAACGCAGCCTTCATCCTCAAAAATCCAGCAGCAATTGCTTGCTGTCAGTCTTGGCGCGGCCGAGTCTGACCGCTATTCGCTTCGCTGGATTGTCGTTGGCGAGAGTCCGCTTGCGGCTGCCATGACGCTCATAGACCTGCTTCGCTTCGTTGCGATAGTCCGGCTGGTGGCGAATTTTGGTCAAACGCGCGCGTGCTTCGCGGGCTGCGGTTTCATGGTCGACGATGCGCATGGGATAATCTGAACCAAGCCTCAGTCCCGCACGCGACAGCATGGCTTCGTCCATCCGCCAAGGCTCCTGCAGGAAGGCAAGGGGAACGTGGGTAAGCTCGGGCACCCAGCGTCGCGTGAACACCCCATCCAGATCCTGATCGAGACCTTGCTTCACCGGATTGTAAATGCGTGGGGTATTGATGCCGGTCTGGCCCGATTGCATCTGCACTTGCGGCCAGTGAATGCCCGGCTCATAGTCCGTGAACAGACGTGCGAGCCTCAGCCCGGAGGCGCGCCAATCCAGCGCCAGATGATAGCTGGCGAAAGCCTGAACCATGGCCCGCATCCGGAAGTTGAGCCAGCCCGACGCCATCAGGGAACGCATGCAGGCATCGACAAAAGGAAACCCGGTTCTGCCGGTGGCCCAAGCTTCAAGAACCGGATCATCAGCGCGTGTCACGGAGCGACTGGCCTCGTGCAGCGGATGCTGGGATCGCCATTCGAGCGCAGGTTCGCTTTCAAGCTTCTGGATGAAATGGCAATGCCAATGCAGCCGGGCGACAAGGCTGTCGATGGCGGTCAATGGTATGGACCGGTCCGAAATCGGGCGGGCCGCCTGTCGCTGCCGTTCCTCATGGCAACGCCGCAGGACTTCGCGGATCGAGATGGCTCCGATCGAAAGCGGAACGGACAGGCGCGAGCAGGCATGTTCGCCCGTCAGCGGGCTCGACATGGCTTTTCGATAACTGGCGCCGCGTCCGGCAAAGAAACTGTCGAGAAGACGCAATGCCTCGGCTCTCGTTCCAGGCTGGGGCGCATCACAGCCATCCGGCGGCAGACCAAGCGCATCGGAAGTTGGCAACGGCTCGCAGGAGACACTAGCCACGCCCTGTAGCTGTTGCGGCTGGGGCAAAACTGGCACGGCCATCTGGCGATGATGCAGCTTGCCCCAGTCATTGCGGTTCTTCAGTCCGCGCACCACGCCAAATTGCCGATGCTCAAAAAGTGCAATGCCTTGGTCACGGCAGAACACCCTGACAGATTTGTCGCGTTCGAAGGTGAAACCGTTGCCGGTTTCTTCATGCGCATGGATTGTGCTGATTCCGTGCTGCCGGTGGATATCGGCCAGAACATCCGGAACGCGGCCAATGCGGATGATCAGCGGCGCTCCGATACAACGAAGCTGCTCACCGAGTTCCTCGAGCGCCGCGCGGAACGCAAGCCACTGCCGCCGCGAGGTATCGGGTTGGCACCAATAATCAGGTTCGACCACGTAAAGCGGCAACACGTTGCCTGCAACGCCCGCTTCAACCAGCGGCTTGTGATCCACTGTTCGAAGATCGCGTTTGAACCAGACGATCTGAACCATTGCGTTTG
>JANMFA010000538.1:0-7517 GCA_031377545.1 Hyphomicrobiales bacterium
ATCAATGCCAAGTACTCGGGCGTTTCGACCAGCCTGAACGCGGCCAACTGATTGTTCGCAATGCCGATCTCTCCGTCGCCCTGCGACGGAGAGATCGCACCCACGGATGGGAGAGATTCAATGAAGATTCTTCGTCGTTTCCTGGCTTGTGAGAGCGGTGCAACAGCCATTGAATACGCATTGATTGCCGCGGTTATCGGACTTGGCATCCTCACTGGTGCTCAGACCTTGAAGAACGCGACCGACGCCAAGTACAGAGGCGTTGCGACAAGCGTGAATGCGATCAACTAGTGATTTTGAACCCAGCATGAGCAACATCCTGATCGAGACAATCCTGTTTTTTGTTCTGCCGGCTTTGCTGGCGGGGGCCTGTTTCTCGGATCTGTTCTCGATGCGAATTTCCAACAAGCTGTGCCTTTCCGTCTTCGCCCTCTTCGGGGTCTTTGCCATTCTGGCGTCCATGGCGCCCATGGTTGTGATGTGGCACGTCCTGGCAGGGTTCAGCGCTCTTGCTGTTGCATTTGCCCTGTTCGCTCTCGGTGTGATCGGTGGCGGTGATGCCAAGTTTGTTGCAGCGGTCTCGGTCTGGATTGGTTTCAGCCAATTGGTGGAGTATCTCGCGGTCGCAAGTGTTTTTGGCGGTATCCTCACTTTGGGAATCCTGTTTTTCAGGAAATATCACCTGCCGCCAAGACTGAGCGTAATCCCGTGGGTCAGCCGCTTGCACAACGAAAAATCGGGAATTCCCTATGGCATCGCCCTGGGAGCGGCGGCGATGATGCTGCTTCCCTACGCCGAGCTGTATCAACGCTTCATTTGAGTCTTGCTGGCTGCAGATAGGCTGCGGGTTTCCGTGGTTGCGTGTGAAGCCAGAAACGGTGCTTGGTCATGCCCCCGTCGAAGAAGTGGCACAATTTCATACCCGGTTAACCATACTTTGACGTTTCCCTGATCTTATCTGTCCAGGCCATCGTGGCGATTGATGTCTGGATCCTCTGAATGAAGCCCGCAAAACTGATCGTTCTTGGAGTTGCCGGGGTTGCCGCGATGTCGGCTGCATGGCTGACATCCGAGTTGCGCACCCCACAGGTTGTCGTCAAGGAATCGGCGCCCGCTCAGGTCATTCCGATGGCGGAAGTGCTCGTTGCCGGCGCCGAACTGGCGATGGGTTCGGTCGTTACGGCCGAGCAGCTTCGCTGGCAGGGTTGGCCACGGTCCTCTCTCTCCGAGGCGATGATTACCAAGGATGCGGCACCCAAGGGCATTGAGGACATTGCGGGCTCTGTGTCGCGCGCGCCCACTATGATGGGCGAACCCGTGCGCCGTGAACGCCTGATCAAGGGATCGAACGGCGGCTTCATGTCCGCAATCCTGCCTGAGGGTCGTCGTGCCGTGGCCATCAACATTGTCTCCAGCGGTGCCAAGACGGCGGGTGGCTTCGTGCTGCCAAACGACCGCATCGATGTCATCAGGACCGGGCGCGATGAGGACGCGGCGCGAGCGCGCCAGGCGGAAACCTTTGTGGCGGAAACCATTCTTCAGAACATCCGCGTTCTGGCGATTGGTCAGAACGTCCAGGAGCGCAATGGCGAGAAGGTGATTGTCGGCGAAACCGCAACACTCGAACTCGACCCAAAACAAGCAGAGTTGATCACACTTGCCCAAAGGACGGGGGAACTCTCTCTGGTTCTGCGCAGTCTGGCTGACGCCAACAAATCCGTCGAAGCGCCAGTCGCGCGGGAAGAAGCAGGCCTGACGATCGTCAGGTTTGGCGTCACCCAGACTGTCGGGAAGAAGTGAGAGCAGGACACATGACCTTCATCAAGAGACTTCTCCTTGCTGCAACGGCGGTTTCCAGCGGCCTGCTGCCCGGCGCGCAGGCATTTGCACAAAGTCGCAGCCTGAATGAGCCCGTACCGTATTCGCGGGTACCATCACCGCGCATGCAGGCTGGATCGGCGGACAACATGATGGCGCGCAGCATCGAGATGGGTGTTGGCCGCTCGATCATCGTCGACCTTCCGCGCGATGCCAAAGAGGTTTTTGTCGCCAACCCGGCCATTGCCAATGCTGTTGTGCGGTCGCCGCGCAAGCTCTTTGTCATCGGTGTTGCCAATGGTGCCACAACCATCATGGCGATGGATGCGGAAGGCCGCCAGATCGCAGCGCTCGAAATGCAGATCGGTAGAGAGCCGGGCCTTTTGCAGAAAACACTGAAAACCGCCCTGCCACAGGCCGACATACGTGCGATCAGCATCGGGGATTCCATTATCCTGACCGGCATGGCAGATACGGTTCTCGAGGCCCAGAAGGCAGTCGATATCGCGAAGGGTTTCGTCGGTCTTTCAACGACGGCTGCGGGCAATGTCGAGGGCAAGGTCATCAATTCGATGACCATCCGCGGCAAGGATCAGGTCATGCTCAAGGTGACCGTGGCCGAGGTCAAGCGCTCGGCGATCAAGCAGCTGGGCATCAATCTCAAGGGCAACTGGGAAGTCGCCGGGAAGAATTTCGGGGGTGCGACAAGCAACACCTTCGCCAGCTCGCTCGTGCAGCCGCCAAACTTCATTTCTGCGGGCGCGCAGATCGGCTCCGCCCTGGAAAAGTCAATTGACGTCAAGATGCTGGAGCGACATGGCGTACTTCGGACTCTTGCCGAACCGACCCTGACGGCGATCTCCGGTGAAACTGCCAAGTTTGTGGCCGGTGGTGAAATACCTGTACCCAAGTCTGAGTCGTCGACTTCACCCAGCCCCTTGCTGGGCCAGGGCACAACGGTGCTGACCCTCGAGTACAAGCCCGTCGGTGTTATGCTCACCTTTACACCGGTTGTCCTTTCTGAAGGCCGGATCTCGCTGAGCGTCGGCACGGAAGTCACTGAAATTGACGCCGAAAATGCGATTTCGATCGGCAAGACCAACTCACCCGCATTCCGTAGCCGCAAGGCCTATACCACCATCGAGCTCCCTTCCGGAGGATCACTGGTGACAGCAGGCCTGATCCAGCAAGTCTCCCGCCAGGCACTCAACGGTGTGCCGGGGCTGATCAATCTGCCCGTCCTTGGCGCATTGTTCCGGTCCCGTGACTATTTCCGCGAAGAGACAGAGCTGATGATCATTGTCCAGCCGTTCATCGCAAAGCCATCGGCGGCAGGCGCGCTGTCCCGGCCGGATGACGGCTACATCGAAGCAAGCGACCCGAGCGCTGTTCTGATGGGACGATTGAACAAGGTGTACGGCGCAGCGGGCAGCCCGGTGCCACCCACCGGATACCGTGGCCGAGTGGGGTTCATCCATGAGTAAGCGTGCATTGAGGAGTTCTGTCATGTCGGCTGTCGAAAAGGTGCCTGCCCCCAAGCCCGGCGTGGTCGGTCGTGGACTGCTGCTGTGCGTCGCAGCCCTCGCTCTGACAGGCTGCTCGGGACGTGGGGACACGACATCCTCGATTCCTGCCGATTATCGCCAGCGCCACCCGATCGTTCTCACTCATGCGAACGAAACCCTGGACGTCTTCACCGGCAGCGTCGGCGGTCTGGACCTTCGTCAGAAGGAAGATATCCGTCAGTTCGCACAGGATTACATGGCAAATGGCCAGGGGCCTTTGATCGCCTATCTGCCCGCTGGCGGCTCGACAGCCGGAACCAATGCCGGACTCACCGGTATCCGCCAGACGCTTGCCGGCGGTGGTGCGAGCGGCCGCCTCCAGATCGCCCACTATCAGGCGCAGGGCGGACATGCCGCCCCAATCAAGCTGGCATTCGCCAAACTGCAGGCAAGCACGCCATCGCCGTGCGGTTATGAGCATGACGAGATCGTGCCAAGTCGGCTCGCCGCGAACCAGGTCAACAGACAGACCAACAACTTCGGCTGCACATATCAGCGCAATCTCGCCGCCCAGATCGCTGATCCCCGCGATCTGCTTCGTCCGCGCCAGGAAGGTTCCATCGACGTCGACAAGCGTCTGGCAGGAATCGAGCGCATTCGCGAATCCGACCAGAAACGTCTCGAACCGTCCGGCAACACGATCAAGAAACTGATCTCAGAGTGAACATGAACAGTCCAGACAACTCCCAGTCGTCACAGGAGCACATTGCGCCGCTTCCGCGGGTCGCGATCCAGGCGTTCTGCGAGACGCACGACATCAAGCAGGTCCTGCAAGCCCTGTCGTCTGACCGGCGCATGGCAAAGACCATGATCAAGGTTCAGGACGGTGGTGTCGCCGCCTGTCTGGAGGCCTATCGCGGCGCGCCCACCCCCAATGTGATCATCATCGAAAGCAACAACGACCGGAATGGCCTGCTGTTGCGCCTCGATGAACTCGCGCAGTACTGCGATTCAGGGACGCGCGTTCTGGTGATCGGGCAGACCAACGATGTCATCCTGTATCGCGACCTCATGAAGCGGGGCGTCAGCGAGTATCTCATCGCACCTGTCAATGTGCTTGATGTGATTACAGCGCTGTCGTCGATGTACAACTCCGGCGAAGGAGAGACCCTCGGCCGGGTGATTGGCGTGGTTGGAGCCAAGGGTGGGGTCGGTTCATCGACAATCGCCCACAACCTGGCATTCATGATCGCCCAGGATTTCGCTATGGCCACCACGCTTGTGGACCTTGACCTGCCGTTTGGCACAGCCGGTCTCGATTTCAACCAGGACCCGCCGCAAGGCGTTGCGGAAGCGCTGCAGTCTCCAGAGCGGCTCGATACGAATTTCGTTGATCGGTTGCTGTCGAAGTGCACCGACAATCTCAACCTTCTGGCAGCTCCCGCGACGCTGGAACGCCCGTTCGACTTTCAGGAAACCGAGTTCGATGCATTGATTGACATTCTGCGGGCATCCACGCCCGCAATCATGCTGGACATCCCGCATGTGTGGAACGCCTGGACCCGACGGATCGTAACTTCGGTCGATGAGCTGGTGATCGTCTGCGCGCCGGATCTCGCCAACCTCCGCAATGCCAAGACCATGATCGATGTTGTCAAGCAGGCGCGACCGAACGATCAGAAGCCTGGCATCATCCTGAACATGACGGGCGTTCCCAAGCGCCCCGAAATTGGCACAGCGGAGTTTGCGAAGGCGCTCGATTGTGAATTGCTTGCGATCCTTCCCTTCGATCCAGCATTGTTTGGAACAGCCGCCAACAACGGTCAGATGCTGATCGAAGTTCAGGCAAAGTCCAAGATCATCGAGCAGCTTTCGCATGTTGCGCGCCATGTAACCGGGCGGTCCGAAAGCAAGGCACCCCGGAAATCACTGTTCGCGCCACTCCTGAGCAAACTGAAGATGAAAACGGCCTGACGCGTGATGGCGACGGAGAGCAAGCGCGATGTTTGGTAAGCGTCCGACATTCGGGGCGACGGCGTCTGGTGCCATGCTGGCCAGCGTCTCGCCGACGGCCGCCCCGCCCGTAGTCGCCCGGGTACCAGATGCCCCACCAGTGGGATCGTCGGCAACGATCACTGGCAGCAAACCTGTGGCGCAGGCGCAGATCAACCGAAAGTCCGAGGAATACTATCACACCAAGGCGACCGTGTTCGGGGCCCTGATCGAGGCGATTGACCTGTCGCAGCTCTCCAAGCTGGACAACGAGAGCGCTCGCGAGGAGATCCGCGATATCGTTGGCGAGATCATCACGCTCAAGAATCTCGTGATGTCGATCTCCGAGCAGGAAGAGATGCTCGATGATATCTGCAACGATGTTCTCGGCTTTGGACCGCTGGAGCCGCTGCTGGCGCGCGATGACATCGCCGACATTATGGTCAATGGGCCGGAGAAAACCTACATCGAAGTGGCTGGCAAGATTCAGCTGACGAATATCCGCTTCCGGGATGGCGCGCAGCTGATGAACATCTGCCAACGCATCGTGAGTCAGGTCGGCCGACGTGTTGATGAAGCCTCGCCGATCTGCGATGCGCGCCTTCTCGATGGATCTCGCGTCAACGTCATTGCACCGCCCCTCGCGATTGACGGGGCTGCACTGACAATCCGCAAGTTCAAGAAGGACAAGTTGACGCTGGATCAACTGATGCGCTTTGGCTCGATCTCACCTGAAGGTGCGGAGATCCTGAAGATCATCGGCAAGGTCCGCTGCAATGTCGTGATCTCGGGCGGTACGGGTTCAGGCAAGACAACCTTGCTCAACTGCCTGACAAACTTCATCGAGGATGATGAGCGGGTCATCACCTGCGAGGACGCTGCGGAACTCCAGCTGCAGCAGCCACATGTGGTGCGTCTCGAAACGCGTCCACCGAATCTCGAAGGGCAGGGCACCGTGACCATGCGGGACCTGATCAAGAACTGTCTGCGCATGCGCCCGGAGCGAATCATCGTCGGCGAAGTCCGTGGCCCCGAGGCATTCGATCTGCTGCAGGCCATGAACACCGGCCACGATGGCTCAATGGGAACGCTACACGCCAACACGCCGCGCGAGGCGCTGTCGCGCATGGAGTCCATGATCACAATGGGCGGTTACTCTCTGCCCAGCAAAACCATCCGCGAGATGATGACGTCATCGATCGACGTGATCGTCCAGGCCGCGCGCCTTCGCGACGGTTCGCGCCGCATCACGCACATTACCGAGGTCATGGGCATGGAAGGCGAAGTGATCGTGACGCAGGATCTGCTCACCTACAATATCGAGGGTGAGGATGCGAACGGGAAGCTGATCGGCAAGCATCGCTCGTCCGGTATCGGTCGTCCGCGCTTCTGGGATCGTGCACGCTACTACGGAGTCGAAAAACAGCTCGCGGCAGCCCTTGACGCTGCCGAGGGCAAGCCGAACGATTGAGGTGCGTCTGTGGACTTCACCGTCATTGCCATTGCCGCACTCGCAGCCATTTCTATCGGGGCCGTGTTCTATGTCTTTGCCTATCCCTACCTTTCGGGCGAGGCGATGGCTGAGAAGCGCGTTGGCGCCTTTAGCCAGGGTGCTCAGCACAAACGCGCCGCCGACCGCATGGCCGACCTCAACGCCAGCCGCAAGAAGAGCGTATCCGACAGCCTGAAGGAGCTTGAGCAGCGTGAAACTGCGAAGCAGAAGCTGACATTGCGTGACCGTATCGACCAGGCCGGTCTCGTGGTCGAAGAGAAGACCTTCTACATGATCAGCGGTGGGGCGGGCTTCGCCGTCGGATTTGTCCTGTTCCTTCTGTCCACCGAGCCCCTGGCGGGTGCAATGGGGCTGCTGATCGGAGGGCTGGGGCTGCCACGGTGGTTCCTTGGCTGGAAAAAGAAAAAGCGGATCACGAAATTCGTCGACGAATTCCCAAACGCGATTGATATCATCGTGCGCGGCATCAAGTCCGGTCTGCCACTGGGTGATTGCCTGCGCATCATCGCCAGCGAGGCGCGCGATCCTCTGAAGTCAGAATTCCGGGCCATAGTCGAGGCACAGCAGGTTGGACTCTCCGTGGGAGATGCTTGCGCACGCCTGTTCAAACGCATGCCGATCCAGGATGCCAACTTCTTCGTCATCGTCATCCAGATCCAGCAAAAGGCCGGCGGTAACCTTTCCGAGGC
>JANMFA010000617.1:0-3357 GCA_031377545.1 Hyphomicrobiales bacterium
TACAAAACCAAAAAGCGGCTTGCTTCCCATCGCCACTAATCGAAGAAACGGACGTCTTCAGCGGCCGACCAAACAAGGAATGACAAGTTGACTAAAGCGGCGCTCGGAGCAGACAGTATGAACTGTCATGCGAGATAATGCACGCTAACTGTCGAAAGATAGAAGGACGCCAAATCCCGACGCAACCCAACCGTGAAGGATTCCTTCGGCCCGCACTGTCAGAGTTCTCTTTCCACAACTGCTGTGCTCCTGTGGGTGGGTCCGATCCAAGCATACTGAGATTCGGACAAACACTGGGCTCAATGGTCACGTGTGGAGGGAGACTTGGCAACTTTAGCATAGTTCAGTTAGCCAGCAAAACTGAGAACGGCGGTGCAAAAGTCGGCCACGGTAGCGGCGGGATGAGCTTGCTGCGGGCGGCGTAAAAGTCGTCCACTTTTACCTTTTCTGGCGACAGGGAGGGTGGGAGGATTTTCACCGTGGACTTGTATCGGAAGGTGCGACTGGCCTGTGCTGAGGGCATGAGCCGGCGCGAGGCAGCGCGTCATTTCAACATCTCGCGCGACAGCGTTGCCAAGATGATGGCGTTCTCGGTTCCGCCCGGATATCGGCGGACGGTCCCCGTGAAGCGGCCAAAACTGGATGCTTTCACCGGGATCATCGACGGCTGGCTGGAGGGAGATCGCGAGGTCCATCACAAGCAGCACCACACGGCGAAGCGCGTATTCGAGCGGCTGCGCGATGAGCACGCCTTCACCGGCGGCTACACGATCGTGAAGGATTACATGCGGGAGCGCGAACGGCGCGGCCGCGAGATGTTCGTCCCGCTGGCGCATCCGCCCGGTCATGCCCAAGCCGACTTCGGCGAGGCGGTGGTCGTCATCGGCGGCATCGAGCAGAAGGCGCATTTCTTCGCCATGGACCTTCCGCATAGCGATGCCTGCTATGTAAGGGCCTATCCGGCGGCGACGGCGGAAGCCTGGATCGACGGTCACGTCCACGCATTGGCCTTCTTCGGCAAGGTGCCGCTCTCGGTCCTCTACGACAACGACCGCTGCCTGGTTGCAAAGATCCTGCCGGATGGGACGCGCCAGCGGGCCTCGCTCTTCAGCGGGTTCCTGTCGCATTATCTGATCCGTGATCGCTATGGCAGACCGGGCAAGGGCAATGACAAGGGCGCCGTCGAGGGGCTCGTCGGCTATTCCCGGCGCAACTTCATGGTGCCAGTACCGCGGTTTGCGACATGGGACGCGTTCAACGCCCACTTGGAGGAGCAGTGCCGCAGGCGTCAGGCGGATGTTCTGCGCGGCCAATCCGGGACGATCGGGGAACGGCTCGCGCAAGATATGGCCGCGATGTCCGACCTTCCGGCGGCACCGTTCGACGCCTGCGATCAAGCCACGGGGCGGGTCAGCTCCCAGGCGCTGGTGCGTTACAAGACCAACGATTACTCGGTCCCAGTCGCTTACGGCCACCGCGACGTCTGGATCAGAGGCTATGTCGGCGAGGTCGTGGTCGGCTGCGGTAGCGAGATCATCGCCCGCCATCCGCGCTGCTACTACCGCGAGGACATGGTCTTCGATCCGGTGCATTATCTTCCGCTCATCGAGCGCAAGATCAACGCCCTGGATCAGGCCGCGCCCTTGGCTGAATGGGACCTGCCGCCGGAGTTCGCGGCCCTGCGCCGCCTGATGGAGGCACGGATGACCAAGGCCGGACGCCGCGAGTATGTCCAGGTGCTGCGCCTGCTCGAGACCTTCGGCATCGACGATCTTCATGCCGCGGTGAAGAAGGCCCTGCAACTGGGGGCGGTCGGCTTCGATGCGGTCAAGCACCTCGTTCTCTGTCAGGTCGAGAGGCGACCGCCGAAGCTGGACCTCGACATCTACCCATATCTGCCGCGGGCGAACGTCGAGACGACATCCGCGGCCAGCTACATGTCACTGCTGTCGGGAGACGCAGCATGACCGTGGCCCCGAAGATCCTGCTCGCGGACCATCTGAAGACGCTGAAGCTGCCCACCTTCTTGCGGGAATATGACAAGCTGGCCCGCCAGTGTGCCGCCGAGGGCATGGATCATGTCCAGTTCCTGGCGCGCCTCGTTGAGCTGGAACTGATCGACCGCGAGCGGCGGATGATCGAGCGTCGGATCAAGGCCGCGAAGTTCCCGGCCACCAAAAGCCTGGACAGCTTCGACTTCAAAGCGATCCCCAAGCTCAACAAGATGCAGGTGCTGGAACTGGCCCGTTGCGAATGGATCGAGCGGCGCGAGAACGTCATCGCCCTTGGCCCCAGCGGCACGGGCAAGACCCACGTCTCCCTGGGTCTCGGGCTCGCCGCCTGCCAGAAGGGCATGTCAGTCAGCTTCACCACCGCCGCGACGCTCGTCAACGAGCTGATGGAGGCCCGCGACGAACGCCGTCTGCTACGCCTTCAAAAGCAGTTGGCCGCCGTAAAGCTAGTCATCATCGACGAGTTGGGCTTCGTGCCGCTGTCCAAGACCGGTGCTGAGCTCTTGTTCGAGCTGATCTCGCAGCGCTACGAGCGCGGCTCCACGATGATCACCAGCAACCTGCCATTCGACGAATGGACCGAAACCTTCGGCACCGAACGCCTGACCGGCGCTCTGCTCGATCGGCTGACCCACCACGTCAACATCCTCGAGATGAACGGCGACAGCTATCGGCTTGGCCAAAGCCGCGCCCGAAAGGCCGAAGCCGCCACCTGATCACCCTTTGCAGAATTGGCCCTGCGGGCCAAGGCGCCATGGCACGCGCCAGATATGTGACCAGCGCGCGCGCCATGCCGCGTGGCGCCCCGCCACTGGCCGGGTTTTGCGCCGTCGCGTGGCCGGATCTGTCTCCGCCGTTGACACTTGTCTGGCTTCCCCCAACGCCATGATCGCCGCCAACTCCCCCACAAGCTCTATCGCGAGTTTCCCATCCTCGGGGATCAGCCGGATCGCAGACAGCATCCCGCGCAGGAGTTCTGCCGCCTCGGCCTTGGTGCCTTCGACATTCAACGCAGCGGTGAGGTCAGAAACCTTCTGACGATAGACGACACTTAGCCCCGGATGCAGCCGTAGCGGCTCGTCCTCCTGACCGGCCAGTTCATGGGTCAGGATTGCCTTGCGGTTCTCCAACTCGGTCATCTTTGCCTTCATGCTGGCATGATACATGCCTTCGGTGATCGCTGTCATGATCTGGTCGATCTGGCGCAGGATTGCTGCCAGTTCCTTTTCCTTTGTGCGCCGCCCCTTGGCGGCATCGCGCATCAGGTCATTATACTCCTTCTGATACTCCGCGACGAATGTGGCGATCAGGTCGGGGTGCAGCAACTGGTCGCGCAGGCCGGTCA
>JANMFA010000085.1:0-2092 GCA_031377545.1 Hyphomicrobiales bacterium
CGACGCGAATTTCCCGCTGGTCGTCTGGCAGACCGGCTCGGGCACCCAGTCCAATATGAACGCCAATGAGGTGATCTCGAACCGCGCGATCGAGATGCTGGGCGGCGTCATGGGCTCCAAGAAGCCGGTGCATCCCAACGACCATGTCAACATGAGCCAGTCGTCGAACGATACATATCCCACCGCCATGCACATCGCCTGCGCCGAGCAGATCACGCATGACCTGCTGCCTGCGCTGAAGCACCTGCACAAGGCTTTGGACAAGAAGGCCAAAGCCTGGGCGAAGATCATCAAGATCGGTCGCACGCATACACAGGATGCAACGCCTGTGACGCTGGGGCAGGAGTTCTCCGGCTACGCCATGCAGGTCGAGAACGGCATCAAGCGGATCGAGCAGACGTTGCCGATGCTGATGCAGCTGGCGCAGGGCGGCACGGCTGTCGGCACCGGCCTCAACGCGCCGGTGGGCTTCGCGGAAGAAGTCGCCAAGCGCATCGCCAGGATCACGAAACTGCCCTTCACCACCGCCCCCAACAAATTCGAGGCTCTGGCCGCCCATGACGCCATGGTGATGAGCCACGGCGCGATCAACACGGTGGCGGCCTCGCTGTTCAAGGTCGCCAATGATATCCGCTTTCTCGGTTCGGGGCCACGCTCCGGCCTTGGCGAATTGTCGCTGCCCGAGAACGAGCCCGGCTCGTCGATCATGCCGGGCAAGGTCAACCCGACACAATGCGAGGCGCTGACGATGGTCTGCGTGCAGGTCTTCGGCAACAATGCGGCGCTGACCTTCGCCGGTGCATCGGGGCATTTCGAGCTCAACGTTTTCAACCCGTTGATGGCCTACAACTTCCTGCAATCCGTGCGCCTGCTGGCCGATGCAGCCATCAGCTTCACCGACAATTGCGTCGTCGGAATCGAGCCCCGCCGCGACAACATCAAGAAGGGCCTCGACAACTCGCTGATGCTGGTGACGGCGCTGGCGCCGAAGTTCGGCTATGATCTGGCGGCCAAGATCGCGAAAACAGCGCATAAGAATGGCACGACGCTGAAGGAAGAGGCGCTGAAGGCGGGTGTGCCTGCGGCCGACTATGATGCCATCGTGCGGCCGGAGAACATGGTAGGGCCGGGTTGATTGGCGCGGGTATGATGTCTATCATGCGCACGTCGAATGCGCATGGAGCATACACGTGCCTGCCAAAAGAGCCGTCAACCTCAGCCTGGACGCTGATCTCCTCGCTGAAGCCCGAGCCGAGAACGTCAAGCTTTCCGCTGTGGCCGAACGCGCGGTGCGGGCGGAGATTGCCAGCATTCGCGCCGAACGCTGGAAGCGTGAGAACGCCGAGGCCATTCGGGAATCCAACGAAGAACTCGCCAGGAACGGCCTGTGGTCCGACGGACTGAGGCTTTTCTAGTGAAACGATTCGATATCTGCGAGATCAAACCGCGCGGATTGGTCGTTATCCTCCAGCACGATGCCGCAAGCGACCTCCACACCCGCATTGTTGCGCCATTGTCCGCCCAAGTAGGAAAGCGCATTGTCAGCCGTGCCAGACATCAGGTTCAGTTCGACGGAAAATCTTACATCCTGCAACTCGACAGAATGGCAGCCATCGACGTCAAGCAGATTGGCGCGATCAGAGGATCGATGAGCGCCATGCAAGACGATATCAAGAACGGAATTGATCTTCTGCTTTTCGGCTTCTGAGACTGCCCATGCCCGCCGATGTCCTCTCCCTCTCCAAAGCCCGCAAGGCCAAATCCCGCATCGCCAGCGAAGCCGCAGCACAGCAAAACCGCGTCCTCTTCGGCCGCACCAAAGCCGAAAAGCTGAAGGACAAAGCAGAGAAGGCGCTGGCGGAACGCCGGATCGAGGCTCACCGCCTGGATCTGCCCAAAGGCAAACCCGATGCCTGACAACCCCGATGGTGTGATCAAACGCTCGATCATGATCGCGGGGCATCGCACCAGCGTCTCCATCGAGCAGCCGTTCTGGGATCATTTGCGGTGGATCGCGGATCAACGAGGCTCCAGCACGGCTGCGCTGATCGCCAGGATCGATCAGGGACGCAAGCGGCAGAACCTTTCGTCC
>JANMFA010000113.1:0-9101 GCA_031377545.1 Hyphomicrobiales bacterium
GAGGAGGGACTCTCGCTGGCGCACTGTGAGCTTCTCTGGATTTCGTTTCCGTAGATCGTCATCGGTCAGAGGTGCGCGGAAGCGATCGAACTCACGCACGACTCGCCTCTCCAGCACGGCAAGCTCCGGCGTATCCCTCAAAGGAATCAGCGCGACAAACCCGTGGTTCCCGCTCGCGATCGCTCTGGCCGCCAGCGGACCCAGATCAAACGGAGGGCTCGTGCGGCTGAAAGCGTCGAGTTCATCCACAAGCGTGGCGAAAGGTGTATTGGGCGACAACCGGAACGGAGCCTTCAGGGTTGCATGAAAACCATAAGTGCGTGGCCGTTCCGTTACGTGCCGCCATCGCGCCGGTTCAAAGCCATCTGGTGCAAATCCAGCCACGTCCTTGCCCGTTGCCGCGTCGTACCCCAGCACACGGCTGCCAAAAGTCCAAAGCGGCGTATCCGGTGGTGGCGCAAGATAGATGGCGTAGCGAGCAAACGACATGCGCGGTCAGAGGCCGAGCGGGAAGCTGAAGGCGAGGCTTCGCAACGTGTGCTCGAAATGGGCCAGCGACCCATCGAGGTCGTCCGAGTTGTCAATTGTCACGTCGGCATTCGCCGTCGGGTCGTACTGCAGCGCCCTGACAAGGCGTGCCTGCTGCTGTGCGGCGTCCTCACGCCCACGCCGTGCGAGCCGTGCTGCAAGGACTTCTGGCGCCGCCGTCACATGCACGACGAGATGGCGCGGGAAGCGCATGCGTACTTCGGCCAGCGCTGCACGCGAGACGTTGGCGATAACGATACGGCCTTGCGCCAGGTCGCGTCCAAGGCCGCCGGGAAGGCCGTAGTGCAAGCCGTTTGCAGACCATGACAGAATGAAAGCACTATCCGCCTTCAGACGTGCGAATTCCAGTTCACTGACGGAATCGTGGTCTTCCGTGCAATCGCCCTGCCGCGTGATGATCCTGCGCGCGAACACGAAGCGACGGTCGCCAGTCAGCCGCTCCTGCACGCCCCGGATCAAGGTGTCCTTGCCTGCGCCGCTTGGGCCCGCGACTGCAACGAAGGCGCCGATTGGGACGCCGGTCCCGTGGGCAGGCAGCTGACCGCCGCTGAAAGCACGCGCAATGCGGCTCATGCGACCCTGCGCCCTTCGCGCCAGACCTCGCGTATCACGGGCTGATCGCTCATCATTCCCACGCGGATCAGATCCGCCCGCTTGCCGACCGCGATCTCGCCGCGATCGCCAAGTCCAAGCGCCGCCGCCGGATTCTTCGAGACCAACCGGATCGCGCCGGGCAACCCGGCAATGCCGGGGCTTTCTGCGAGATGAAATGCGCCCAGCAGCAGACTCGCCGGAACGTAATCTGAAGACAGAATGTCGAGAATGCCGGCATCCGCCAGTCGCCGTGCCGCAATATTCCCCGAATGGCTCCCACCGCGCACGACATTCGGCGCACCCATGACAGTCGACATCCCGGCATCATGCGAGGCGGCTGCGGATTCGAG
Organism: Hyphomicrobiales bacterium; assembly: GCA_031377545.1. Classification (GTDB taxonomy): domain Bacteria; phylum Pseudomonadota; class Alphaproteobacteria; order Rhizobiales; family Beijerinckiaceae; genus JADCCX01. The sequence goes on from JANMFA010000113.1 coordinate 1,494, forward strand.
CGTTGTCGGGAATTCCGCCACTGCCACGCCTTCCGCCACTGAAGCTGCGACCTCATCGAGCGTCGTATCATCGTGGCTCGCAAGCTTGATGCCGCGCTCATTCGCGAGCGCCACAACGGCTGTCCGGTTTGCGTTGGCCCGTGTCGCGCCAACAGACTGGCGCTGGCGGACAACCTCCATGACCTCTTCCCAGGATTTTCCCGTCTTGCCGCCATAGTAGATGAAGTACTTTTCGAGATCGCGGAACTGACGCTGGCCGGGCGTATGATCCATGAGCGAGATCAACTTGACCGGGTAGCGGTCCAGAAAACTCACCAAAGACGTCACAGCGTCAGGGGCCGGCACTTCGCAGCGGATGTGCGTCAGATGGTCTGCCCTGAGATTTCCGGCGCGCTGCGCCACATTGATCGTCTCGGCAAAGTCGAAGACCATGCCCCCGATGCCGGCGCGCAATTCATGGCCGTCGATGCCGATGCGCAGCGAGTCGAAAACGGTCGTGATGCCCGAGGCCGCGATCTGCGCATCATAGGCAAGCACCGCGCTCACTGCGTCCCATTCCACCTTGGGCCGCGGCATGTAATGTGCTTCGAGGTGATCTGTGTGCATTTCGACGAGACCCGGCATCAGGTAATCGCCGCCAAGATCGATTCCGTTTTCAGGGGCCTTGCCGCTACCGACTTCTCGGATCTGGCCATCAACAACGACCACGTACCCCCGGAAGCGATCATCCGCGGTGATGATCTCGGCATTGGAGAAGATCTGCAAAGTCATGTCCGCACCCCGTGCCTGGCAAGGAACGCCGCAATGTCGAGCGAGCGGAAATCATCAAGTGCGTCGCGCAGCCGGTTATGGCTCCAGTCCCACCACGCGAGACGGTCCAGCCGCAGGCCAGTCGCCGCATCGAAGCGCTCGCGGATGAGACGGGCGGGAACGCCACCGACGATTGTGTAGGGCGCGACGTCCTTGCTGACGACTGCGCCTGCGCCGATCACCGCGCCGTTACCGACGGTGACACCGGGCAGCACCGTCGCGCCATGTCCGATCCAGACGTCGTGACCGATGCTGACGGCGTTTTCGCGGCGCCAATCAAAGAAGGTTTCTTCGCGTTCGGCGTCCGGCCAATAGTCATTGGCGCGGTACGTGAAGTGGTGCAGCGTTGGCCGCCAGGTCGGGTGGTTGGTGGCGTTCAGACGCACATGGGAGGCCATGTTGACGAACTTCCCGACCTTCGCCGCCCAGACCTCGCACTCCTGCATCATATAGGAATAGTCGCCGATCTCCGCCTCGCTCACCTTGCAGCGCTCGGCAATCTCGGTGAACCGGCCAATGTTCGAGGCGCTCACATGGGCGGTCGGATGAATGAGCGGCTCCTCTGAGAGTCGCGTGGCGACGCCATGCGGCTGCCAGTCCGGTTGTGGTTGCGCGTTCATGCAGCCTCCTTGAGGCACGGCGCAAAGGCACTGACGTCGACGATTCTGTCGGCCACGCGGTCACGCACTTCCTGGTCATGGAAAATGCCGAGGAAAGCCGCTCCGTCTGCCTTGCGTGCGTGGATCAGCGCCAGCACAGCATCGCGGTTGGCTGAATCGAGCGACGCGGTCGGCTCATCGAGAATCAGCAGGCTGTGGTTGCCCGCGAAACCCCGTGCGATATTGACCCGCTGCTGCTCGCCGCCGGAAAATGTGGCGGGAGGCAAGGTCCAAAGGCGTTCAGGCAGGTTGAGCAATGTCAGAAGCGCTGTAGCGCGCGCCCTGGCATCCTGTGCGGAAAGGCCCGCAGCGAGCGCTGGTTCAGCAACGATATCGAGAGTCGCGATGCGCGGGATGACACGCAGGAACTGGCTGACATAGCCCATGGTACGACGCCGTACAGCAAGGATCGTCCGCGTGTCGGCGCTGGCGAGATCGAGCATCATGCCATCGTGGCGCACGCGGATCTCGCCCGAGCCGGTCAGGTAATTGCCATAGATCATCTTGAGGATCGACGATTTGCCTGCTCCGGACGGCCCGCCCAGGACGACGCATTCTCCGGCGAAGAGATCAAAGGCTGCGTTCTCGACCACCGGCAGCCGCGCGCCGCCGTGCAGATGCAACGTGAAGCCCTTGGCGAGGCCCCGAACGGACAGGACTGGTTCTGCGACGGATGTCATGCGGCGAGCACCGAGGAAACGAGAAGCTGCGTGTAGGGGGCCTGCGGATCATCGAGCACGCGGTCCGTCAGGCCGGTTTCGATGACATGCCCGTGTTTCATGACAAGGATGCGATGGGAGAGCAGCCGCGCCACGGCGAGGTCATGGGTCACCAGCACCACGGCGAGGCCCATGTCGGCCACGAGGCCTCGGATGAGATCGAGTAGCCGCGCCTGGACGGAGACGTCGAGCCCTCCCGTTGGCTCGTCCATGAAGACGAGGCGCGGCGACGTGACGAGATTGCGCGCGATCTGCAGGCGCTGCCGCATGCCGCCGGAATAGGTCGTCGGCTTGTGGTCCATGCGCGCCGTGTCGATCTCAACCCGTTCCAGCCAATCCTCGGCGGCGCGCCGGATGCCGCCGTAGTTGCGGCCGCCGACCGCCATCAGACGCTCGCCGATGTTGCCGCCGGCGGAGACATTCATGCGCAGGCCCTGCGTGGCATCCTGATGGACAAAACCCCAGTCCGTGCGCATCAGCAGGCGGCGCTCGGCCTCGCTCAGGCCGTCAAGAGGGCGAGTGATACCGTCACGCATGCGGTAGCGGACCTCGCCTAAGTTGGGAGCGAGCTTGCCAGCCAACATGTTGAGCAGCGTAGATTTTCCCGAACCCGACTCACCAACGATAGCAAGAACTTCGCCTTCATCGAGCGAGAAGGAGACATGGGCGCAGGCGGTGATGCCGCCATAGCGCTTGGTGAGCCCTTCGGCCATCAGGAGAGGCGCGGTCACTCGGCGGCCTCCACGCGCGGCATGGAGGCCAGCAAAGCCTCTGACTTCTCTTCGCCGCTTTGCCCATGGGCTAGACGATCCTCGCAGTGATCAGTATCGGAGCAGACATACATCCGCCCACCCTTGTCATCGGTCACCACCTCGTCGAGATAGCTGTCCGTCGCTCTGCAGAGTGCGCAGGGATGATCAAACGTGTTTCGTTCGAAGGGGTGATCCTCGAAATCGAGGGATACGACTGTGGTGTAGGGCGGCACGGCGTAAATGCGCTTCTCGCGGCCCGCGCCGAAGAGCTGGAGTGCCGAGCAGCCACTCATCTTCGGGTTGTCGAATTTGGGGATCGGCGATGGGTCCATCACATAGCGGCCCGCTACCTCAACGGGATAGGCATAGGCTGTCGCGATATGACCGTGTCTGGCGATATCCTCGTAGAGCTTCACATGCATGAGGCCATATTCGCTGAGTGCATGCATGGTGCGCGTCTCGGTCTCGCGCGGCTCGAGAAAACGCAGCGGCTCGGGGATCGGCACCTGATAGACGAGGATCTGACCCTCTGTCAGCGGCTCCTCAGGGACGCGGTGCCGTGTCTGGATGATCGTCGCTTCGCTGGTCTTCGTCGTGACGGCCACATTGGCTGTCTTCGCAAAGAAGGCGCGGATGGAGACCGCGTTCGTCGTATCATCGGCGCCTTGGTCGATCACCTTGAGTACGTCGTCTGGTCCCAGGATCGCCGCCGTAACCTGCACGCCGCCGGTACCCCAGCCATAGGGCATGGGCATTTCGCGGCTGGCAAAAGGTACCTGGTAGCCGGGGATGGCGATGGCCTTCAGAACGGCGCGGCGGATCATCCGCTTGGTCTGCTCGTCGAGGTAGGCGAAGTTGTACGTGGTCGTCATTCGGCGGCCTCCGCCGGCGGCTGGTTGGCCTGGCGCAGGATCTCTGCGCGCATCTTGCGCAGCATCGAGATCTCGGCCTGGAAATCGACGTAGTGCGGCAGCTTCAGATGTTCGACAAAGCCCGTTGCCTGCACATTGTCGGAGTGCGAGAGCACGAACTCTTCGTCCTGCGCTGGCCCTTTTCGTTCCTCGTCGAACTCGGCAGCGCGCAGGGCCCGATCAACCAGCGCCATGGACATCACCTTGCGCTCACAATGGCCGAAGCCCAGGCCGTACCCCCGCGTAAAACGCGGCGGCTCGGTCTTCGAACCCTGGAACTGGTTGACCATCTGGCATTCGGTGAGGGTGATCTCGCCCAGCGGCACAGCGAAGCCGAGATCGGGAATGATCATCTCGACCTCCACCTCGCCCATGCGGATTTCGCCGACGAAGGGATGGTTTCGGCCATAGCCGCGCTGCGTCGAGTAGCCGAGCGCGAGCAGGAAGCCCTCGTCGCCACGCGCAAGGTTCTGGAGGCGCAGGTCGCGGTCCGCCGGAAACGCCAGCGGGTCGCGCGTCAGGTCGCCCACGGGCTGGCCGTCCGACGGATCGGGGTTGCGCTCGATCAGATCTTCACCTGCGATGATGTCGGTCACGCGCGTCATGCGCTCGTTTGGATCGACCGGCGCAGTTGCGGGGGGGGCAGTTTCGCTCTCCGCCGCCAGCACGAAATCCAGCAGCCGATGCGTATAGTCGAAGGTCGGTCCGAGCACTTGTCCACCCGGCAGGTCCTTGTAGGTGGCCGAGATGCGGCGGCGCACCGTCATGTCAGCTGTCTCCAGCGGTTCGGAGAAGCCAAAGCGGGGAAGCGTCGTACGGTAGGCGCGGACCAGGAAGATCGCCTCGATCAGATCGCCCCGCGCCTGCTTGATCGCGAGAGCCGCAAGCTCACGGTCGTAGAGCGAGCCTTCCGTCATGACGCGATCAACCGCGAGAGACAGCTGTTCACTGATCTGATCGACGCCGATTTCCTCGACCGAACGGTTGCCGCGCCGCTTGTCTGCCAACAGCCGATGCGCGTTGGCGATGGCGCGCTCGCCGCCCTTGACCGCGACGTACATCAGTCAGACTCCACGATGATGCGCGTGCTGCGCGGGAGCCCCACGATGGCGTCGGACGTCGCGAAGATGATGTCCACGCCGAGCGGAAAGACCGCGCGATTGGCGCTCCATTGCTCTGCGAAGTCAGGTGGAAGTCCTGCAACGCGAAGCTCAGCGGTCCTTGCGATGCCCGGGCCGGAGAGACGCTTCGGTCGACCATCGGCAAGGCTCGGGGCGATTGCGATCACCGTCGTCGAGCGATCAGGATACTCGGCGGTGCCCTGCGCGAAGGTCGAAAGATCGAGTGTATCATGGGTGAGATTAACGAGAGCGAAGGCCGCGACAGCCGGCTCTGCCACCAGCATGGCGTCGGTGTGGAAGCGCAGGTAATCCGCCGCGCCCGTCTTCGCAGCGATGGAAGGAGCAAGAAACAGCGGCGTCTCGTAATCGCACAGCGCGAGGATGAGCGCTGCGGCGGTGGGGGAGAGAGGAGCGTTCTCAAGCTGCGCGCTTGCCAGCCTGATGCGACCCGGATTGGCGAGCGCCTCCATCGCGGCGCGAAAGACGCGCTGGCTGCCGAAGACAGGCTCCTGGAAGCCGCTGGCGAGACGTGTGACGGCGGCGAGGCTCATGCGTCGGGATCTCCCCGGACCAGAGTGAAGAAATCCACTTTCGTGGCAGCGGTCTCTGCTTTCGTCCGCGCCTGTTCGGCGGTGAGTCGGCGGCGGATCGGTGCGATGATTGTGGCTTCCACCCGCTCCCGCTCGTTATCATCCTGCCACAGCGCATCGACGACGGCCGCGAGGCGGGCTGAGATGGGCTGACGCCCGAGCCGTTGGCCAAAGCCGCGAAAGCCGCCGGGCAGTTCAACGACGGCCCGCGTCACGGTGGCCTCGCCTAAATTGAACGCGGGGCCGTCGCCGCCGATGCGGCCGCGCAGCATCACAAGTCCGATTTCAGGAGCGCGCAGATCGCGGATATCGAGACCGGGCCAATGCCGTTCGATCGGCACGGCAAGCTCGTCCGGTTCAGCCTTCGCGAGAGCAGCGATCAACGCGCGGCGTGCGACCGTTGAATCAGACCCCGTGAGAAAACCCTCAGTTTGCATGAGTCAGCGCTTGCCAAAGGCGTGTGACGATGACGTGACAGGATTCACGATGTCACGTTCCTTTCCCCGACGATTGCAAGGCGCAGACGCGACGACAGGAAGTCGATGATCGCCACCGTCACGAGGATCATCAGGATGATGAAGGCGACCTGATCCCACTCGTAGGTGCGGATCATTTCGGCGAGGTAGAGGCCGATGCCGCCAGCGCCCACGATGCCGATGATGGTGGCGGAGCGGGTGTTGGACTCGAAGTAATAAAGCACCTGACTGATGAGCACCGGCATCACCTGCGGCACGATGCCGAAGCGGATGGCGTGGAGTTTCGATCCACCGGCGGAGACGATGCCTTCGCCCGGCTTCCGGTCGATGGCCTCGATCGCCTCAGAGTAGAGCTTCGTGAACGCGCCGATGTCGCTGGTCATGATGGCGAGCACGCCGGCGAAGGGTCCAAGGCCCACCACATTGATCCAGATCAGTGCCCAGATCAGCGTGTCGACGCCGCGGACGGAATCCGAAAACCTCCGTGTCATGAAGCGGACCGCGACGTTGGCCATGGTGTTGCGGGCTGCGAGGAAACCGAGCGGGAGCGCCAGGAGCGCGGCGAGCAGGGTGCCGAGAAAAGCGATCGCGATCGTTTCGGCCAGCGCCGTGAGCAGAGAAGGCAGTTGCGTGCCTGGAGACGGCGGGATCATCAAACCGAGAAACGTGCCGAGTTGGACGATGCCTGCGCCAAGGCGCGCGAATGAAAATTCAAGGCGGAACAGAGCGAAGACCGCGACCGCCGCCAACAGGCCCGCAACGACGAATGGAAGATACTTCTCCCTCGCTGACCCACGGATCAGTGCGTCATGCTTGAGACGAATTCCGGTCTGGTCCGGAAACATGCGTGACGGCCTCATCGCGCATGCTCCTGGGAAATGAGGCCGTGCCGGATACGCTCGGTCACGACGTCGATGATCATGACGGTCGCGATGATCAGGAGCAGGATGGCCGAGACATCGGAGTAGTAGAACTTGCGGATCGCGGTGATCAGTTCCTGCCCGATGCCGCCCGCGCCGACGAACCCCATCACCGATGCGCCGCGCACATTGATCTCAAAGCGCAGGAGGGCGTAGCTCGCGAAGTTGGGCAGCACCTGCGGCACCACGGCGTAGCGGATAGCCTGCCAGCGCGTCGCGCCGGACGCGATGGCACCCTCCACCGGCTTCATGTCGATGTTTTCGACGACCTCGGCGAAAAGCTTGCCGAGTGCGCCCGCCGTATGGATCATGATGGCGAGCACGCCAGGCACAGGACCGAGGCCGAAGGCGACGACGAAGATCAGCGCGAAGACGATCTCTGGTACCGTACGGCAGAACTCGAGGTAGCGCCGTGCGAAGAAGCGGCGCGTCGGATTGACGGCCATGTTCGCCGTCGCGGCGAAGCAAATGAGGAATGCGCCAATCGCGCCAAGAAGCGTGCCGAGATACGCGATGAGCAGCGTGTCGAGAATGTGCCGCGACCACTTGCCCAGGCCCCAGAACCACTCACTGATGTCGCTGAACACGGAGGCTCCCGTGTCGAGGAAAAAGAGGCGACCGAAATAGTCCGTGAAGCGGTCGATGTTGGC
>JANMFA010000137.1:0-3341 GCA_031377545.1 Hyphomicrobiales bacterium
GACCGCCTGACGCCTTTGCGCAGTTTCATCCTGCCGGGGGGCACGGCGCTGGCCGCGCAGTTGCACCTGTGCCGCACGGTCTGTCGGCGGGCCGAACGACTGGTGGTGGAAACCGCGACGATGGAGGATGTGAACCCCGACGCGGTCAAATACCTGAACCGGCTGTCGGACTGGTTCTTTGTGGCGGGGCGCATCGCCAACAACGACGGCAAGGATGACGTGCTGTGGGTGCCGGGCCTCACGCGATAGCGGTTTGCAGACCTGTCAGCGCTATCATCCACCCGCCACACGAAACGCGACGTCGCGCCACGGGTTTTCGTCGCATTTGACCTGTCCCTTGGGGCCGCAAGGCGGTATTGACCCGGCCATAAGGCTTGACCGGGGCCACGGCCCCTTGGATGGAGACGCACGCCGATGAAGGTTCTGGTGCCTGTCAAACGTGTGATCGACTACAACGTGAAAGTCCGCGTCAAGGCGGATGGCACGGGCGTCGATCTGGCCAACGTGAAAATGTCAATGAACCCCTTTGATGAGATTGCCGTCGAAGAAGCGATCCGTTTGCGCGAAAAGGGCATTGCGACCGAGGTGATCGTGGTTTCGATCGGCGTCAAGCAAGCGCAAGAGACGCTGCGCACCGGATTGGCCATGGGGGCGGACCGCGCCATCCTGATCGAGGCGACCGACAACGTGCATGTCGACATTGAACCCCTTGCGGTGGCCAAGCTGTTGGCGGCCGTCGTCAAGGAAGAGGGTCCGGGCCTTGTCCTGTGCGGCAAGCAGGCCATCGACAATGACATGAACGCGACCGGGCAGATGCTGTCGGCGCTGCTCGGCTGGAGCCAAGGGACCTTCGCATCCGAAGTGGCGATTTCTGGCGATACGGCAACCATCACGCGGGAAGTCGATGGCGGTTTGCAGACGCTGACCCTGAAAATGCCCGCGATCATTACTGTCGATTTGCGCCTGAACGAGCCGCGCTATGCATCGCTGCCCAACATCATGAAGGCCAAGACCAAGCCGATGGCGATGAAGACACCCGCCGACTACGGCGTTGACGTCACGCCGCGCCTGTCGGTGCTAAAGACTGTTGAACCAGCGGGCCGCAAGGCGGGCGTCAAGGTCGGGTCGGTGGATGAGCTGATTGCAAAATTGCGCGATGAAGCGGGAGTGATCTGACATGGCCGTTCTTCTCATCGCCGAACACAACAACACATCGCTCAACGGAGTGACGCACAAGGCCATGACCGCGGCCAGCGCCATCGGCAGCCCGGTGCACGTGCTGGTCGCGGGCAAGGGCTGCGCTGCGGCCGGTGCCGCCGCCGCAAAGATCGCTGGCGTCGAAAAAGTGCTGGTTGCCGATGACGCGGCCTACGAGCATCTGCTGGCCGAACCGACCGCTGCGCTGATCGCGGGCCTTGCGGGCAGCTATGCCGCCATCGTTGCGCCATCCACGGCAGCCACCAAGAATGTGATGCCGCGTGTGGCCGCATTGATCGACGTGCAGCAGATCTCCGACATCACGAAGGTGATCTCCGCCGATACGTTCGAGCGCCCGATCTATGCGGGCAACGCCATGCAGACCGTGCAGAGCTTGGACAAGGTGAAGATCATCACGGTGCGTACCGCCTCCTTTGTGGCAGCAGCCGAGGGCGGCTCGGCCAAGACCGAAGCCGTTGCCTCCGCCGGAAATCCCGGCACATCCACCTTCGTCAGCCAGGAAATCGTCAAGTCCGACCGCCCGGAACTGACGGCAGCCAAGATCGTGGTGTCTGGTGGACGCGCGCTGGCCTCGTCGGAGAACTTCAAGAAGGTCATCGAGCCGCTCGCCGACAAGTTCGGCGCAGCCGTCGGCGCCTCTCGCGCCGCCGTCGATGCGGGTTATGCTCCCAACGACTAGCAGGTCGGCCAGACCGGCAAGGTCGTCGCGCCCGATCTCTACGTCGCGGTCGGCATCTCCGGCGCGATCCAGCATCTCGCGGGCATGAAGGATTCGAAGGTCATCGTCGCCATCAACAAGGACGAGGAAGCGCCGATCTTCCAGGTCGCGGATTTCGGTCTGGTCGGTGACCTGTTCACGATCGTGCCGGAATTGCAGGCGGAACTGGCGAAGGCGGGGAAGTGACAGGGTTACCCTTCCCCCTTGGGGGAAGGTGGCTGCCGAAGGCAGACGGATGAGGGAGAATCCCCGACCTTAGTGGTTCTCCCTCATCCGGTCGGCATCCGCCGACCACCTTCTCCCGGTGAACACGAAAGAATGCTATTTCCCCGCCTTCGCCAGTTCCGCCTGCAACTCCGGCACAATCGTGAACAGATCACCGACAAGACCAAAATCCGCAACCTGGAAGATCGGCGCGTCCGCATCCTTGTTGATCGCGACGATGACCTTGGAATCCTTCATGCCCGCGAGGTGCTGGATCGCGCCGGAAATGCCGACCGCGATGTACAGCTCGGGGGCGACGATCTTGCCGGTCTGCCCGACCTGATAGTCGTTGGGCACGAAGCCCGAGTCGACCGCTGCGCGCGACGCCCCGACCGCAGCGCCGAGTGTGTCGGCAAGCGCTTCGAGCATCTTGAAATTCTCTGCGTTGCCCATGCCACGGCCGCCAGACACGATCGCTCGCGCGGACGTGAGTTCCGGGCGCGCCGATTTGGTGAGCTCCTGTCCGATCATCGAGGACAAACCGCTGTCCGCTCCCGCAGCGACATTCTCGATCGTTGCGGACCCGCCCGTCGCCGGCGCGGCGTCGAATCCCGTGGAGCGCACCGTGATCACTTTGATGGCGTCGCCGGATTGCACCGTGGCCAGCGCGTTGCCGGCATAGATCGGCCGCACGTAGGTGTCGGCCGATTCGACCTCGACGATGTCGGAAATCTGCGCCACGTCCAGCAGCGCGGCCACCCGCGGCAGCACGTTCTTGCCCGCACTCGTGGAAGGCGCAAGGACATGGCTGTAGTTCCTGGCGATGGACACGATCAGCGTGCTCAGGCTTTCCGCCAGCGCATGTGCATAGTGCGGGGCATCGGCCACCAGAACTTTTTTCACGTCGGGAATCGCGGCTGCCGCTTGCGCAGCGGGAGTGCATTGGTGCCCTGCGACCAGTATGTCGATGTCGCCGCCGATTTTCTGCGCGGCGGCGACGGTGTTGAGAAGCGCCGGCTTGATAGTGGCGTTGTCGTGTTCCGCAATAATCAGAATAGCCATCAGATGACCTTCGCCTCGTTCCTGAGTTTTTCGACCAGCTCCTGCACGCTCTTGACCAGTTTTCCGGCGCTGCGCTTCGGCGGTTCCTGCACCTTCAGAATTTTCAGGCGCGGCGTAACGTCGACCTTGAGCGCATCCG
>JANMFA010000159.1:0-4106 GCA_031377545.1 Hyphomicrobiales bacterium
AGGATAACGTCTTGAACCAGACGACACTTTGCGAGCAGGTTACGCTACAGGGCATCGGTGTCCACAGCGGCGCACCTGTCAAGATGACGCTTCATCCTGCTGACGCCAACACAGGTATCATCTTCCGCCGCACCGGCTTGCCCGGTGGTGTCGAGCGGCATATTCCGGCTCGCCGCGAGGCCGTTGGTGCCACCGAACTCTGTACCGTGATCGGTGAGCCCAATGGTGCATCCGTATCCACCATCGAGCACCTGATGGCTGCACTGGCTGGAATGGGTGTGGACAACGTGATCGTCGAGGTCGACGGCCCGGAAGTGCCCATCATGGACGGCAGTTCGGCGCTTTTCGTGGACGCGATTGATCAGGCGGGCGTCGAGAGCCAGATGCCCCTGCGAAAGATTATCAAGGTCCTGAAGTCCGTGCGTTACGAGCAGGGCCATTCCTGGGCCGAACTGTCTCCCCGTGACCGCGGTTTCCATGTGGATGTCGAGATTGACTTTCCTACCCCCCTCATTGGGCGCCAGCGCCGCGTTGTCGATGTGACACCCTCGACATTCCGCACGGAAATCTCCCGTGCCCGCACGTTCGGGTTCATGAAGGACGTCGAATATCTCTGGAAGAAGAATCTCGCGCTTGGAGCTTCTCTCGAAAATACCGTGGCCCTTGGCGAGGATCGCATCATCAATCCGGAAGGCCTGCGCTTCCCGGATGAGTTCGTCCGCCACAAGATTCTCGACGCGATTGGCGATCTGGCGCTGGCCGGAGCGGCCCTGCAGGCGACCTACCGGGCACATGCACCGGGCCACAAGGTGAATGCAATGATTCTGGAGCGCCTTTTCGCGGACCGGACCGCATGGACCCTGGTCGACATGCCTGCACCGCGCAGGGAATATGGTCGCAGCGAGATCGGCATGCCGGTCGCCGCCTTCGCGCCTGACAAGAACTGACGGTTCGCTGGGCTTTCGGGCTGCCATTCGGCGGCTTTTGCCTTGTGCTTGCCATATTCGATCCTGCTAGAGTTAACGATCTCTGATGAAAGCGGCCCTGTTGAAAGGGATCAGCTTGCGTTGAGGCTGCGGGCGTGGCATTTTCTGCGCGATTTTGATGGGGCCTTTCGTAGAATGTCGTTTTTGCTGCGTGATCTGTCTGCAAGAAGTATGGTTCGGGCGCTGGCCGTCATGGCCGTCGCCTTTCCACTCGCGGCTTGCGAGACGATCTCTTCAATGAACCCGTTTGCCAGCGCGAAGGCGACCAGCGATCTTTCGAAGGAGGAGCCCGCCGAGGTTCTCTTCAACGATGGTCTGGCCCGGCTTCAAAACAAGAATTACGATGGCGCTTCCCGTAAGTTTGCCGAGCTCGACAAGCAATATCCGTACACGAACTGGTCCAAGCGGAGTCTGCTGCTGCAGACCTTCTCGAATTATGAGAACCGCAACTACGAAGACACGATCTCCAACGGTCGCCGCTTCGTGCAGCTCTATCCAGCCGACAAGGATGCGGCTTACGCGCAGTATCTCGTCGGGATGTCCTATTTCAACCAGATGCCGGACGTCAGCCGGGATCAGGAACGCTCGCAGCGCGCCCTGCTTGCGATGGATGAGCTGATCAACAAGTGGCCCCAGTCCGAGTATGTTCCGGACGCACGCCAGCGCGTGGCTGTCGCCCGCGACCAGCTTGCCGCGAAGGAAATGGATATCGGTCGCTATTATCTCGAGCAGCGCAACTATACGGGTGCAGTTAACCGCTTCCGCGATGTGCTCACCCGTTACCAGACCACGCGCCACACCGAAGAAGCGCTGCTGCGCATCACGGAATCCTATATGGCGCTGGGAATCGTTCCCGAGGCCCAGACAGCCGCTGCGGTGCTTGGCCATAACTTCCCGGACAGCCAGTGGTACAAGGATGCCTACAAGCTGCTGCAGAGCGGCGGGCTTGAGCCGCGCGAGAACGAAGGCTCATGGATCAGCCGTGCGTTCCGTGGTTTCCGCCGCGGCGTAGGCATCTGATCTGCGGATAGCCCCTCAAGGCGTCTTGCGGGGTCTTCCCCGCTCTCGTCAGGCATGCCACAAGCGCGGCTATGCTCGCGCGGCTTTCCATCCGTGATATCGTCCTGATCGACCGGCTTGACCTGATGGTTGAGCCGGGTCTCCTTGTCCTGACGGGTGAAACGGGTGCTGGCAAATCCATCCTGCTGGACGCATTCGCGCTGGCGCTCGGCGGCAGGGGCGACGGCGGCCTGGTTCGGCAGGGCTTGCCTCAGGGGCAGGTGACGGCCGTTTTCGATCTGCCCGCCGGACATGCTGCCCGCACCTTCGCGGAAGCGGCTGACCTCGATACCGAAGGCGACCTGATTCTGCGGCGCGTGCAGCTTGCTGATGGGCGCACGCGAGCGTTCGTCAATGACCAGCCCGTCAGCGTCCAGACGCTGCGGTCGATTGGCCAGTTTCTCGTTGAAATCCACGGCCAGCACGATGACCGGGCCCTGACCGACACCAGCGAGCATCGCGATGTGCTCGATGCTTTCGGGGGCCTTCGCCCCCAGGCAGCAGAGGTTGGCAAGCTCCATGCGGACTGGCGGAAGGCCGAGCAGGATCTTGCCGCCCAGAAGGCCCGTATCGAAAAAGCCCGCTCCGACGCGGATTACCTGCGCCATGCCGCCGATGAACTGGACAAGCTCGCCCCGGTAGAGGGCGAGGAAACGCAGCTTGCCGAGCGTCGCCAGCGGATGATGCAGGCGGAAAAGGTCGTGGGCGAGTTGAAGGAGGTGTTTGATCTCCTGTCTGGTCACGGATCGCCCGTGCCTGCCCTGTCGTCCGCCCAGCGTCGGCTGGACCGGCGCGCCGAGCAGGTGCCCGATCTGGCCGGACCCGCAGCAAAGGCACTTGATCAGGCGCTTCTTGCGCTGGAGGAAGCTCGAGATGCGCTGGAAAAGGCGCTCAGGGCGGCGGAATTTGATCCCCGGGAACAGGAGCAGATCGAGGAGCGCCTGTTCGCCCTGCGTGCCGCCAGCCGCAAACACAACGTACCGGTCGATGCGCTCGCCGCGCTCGCCCAGCGGTTTGGTGCCGATCTGGCAGCGCTTGATGCCGGCGAAGGGCATTTGAAGGCACTGGAAACGGCCGCCCATGGAATCAAGGCCTCTTACCATGCCAAGGCCAGGACCCTTTCAAATCACCGCAAGTCAGCGGCGGCAGAACTGGACAAGGCCGTCAATGCCGAACTGCCGCCCCTGAAGCTGGAACGCGCCCGTTTCATCACCGAAATCGCCACTGACGAAACCAAGCCAGCGGCGGGTGGCATCGATGCAATTGCCTTCCACGTGCAGACAAACCCCGGAACAAAGCCAGGCCCGATGATGAAAGTGGCGTCGGGCGGTGAACTTTCCCGCTTCATGCTGGCGCTGAAGGTGGTGCTCGCTGATCGCGGCTCGGCCCCGACGCTCGTGTTCGACGAGATCGACACGGGTGTCGGCGGTGCGGTGGCCGATGCCATCGGGCAGCGCCTCGCGAGGCTGGCTGAAAAGGTGCAGGTTCTTTCCGTCACCCATGCGCCACAGGTGGCCGCGCGCGCCTCCCGGCATTACCTGATCGCCAAGGAGGACGTGGGGCAGGGCGAGCGCGTGGCGACGCGCGTGGCTGTACTGGAAACAAGGGCGCGACGCGAGGAGATTGCCCGCATGCTGTCGGGTGCCCAGATCAGCGATGAGGCACGCGCGGCTGCGGACAGGTTGCTGAGCGGAGCGAAATGATGCCCACTTCTTCGATCCCGGTCGAGCAGCTTGCGCCGCTCGAAGCGCGCATGGAGCATGCCGCACTGGGTGCCGAGATTGCCGAGCATGACCAGCGCTACCATCAGGAAGATGCGCCAACGATCTCTGATGCGGCGTATGACGCACTCCGCAAACGCTACAATGCGCTCGAGGCAGCCTTTCCCGAGCTGAAGGCCGCGTCGTCCGAGACCGGTAAAGTCGGTGCCGCGCCGTCCTCGCGATTCGCCAAGGTGCAGCACCGCGTGCCGATGCTCTCCCTCGACAATTGCTTCTCGGACGCCGACGTCGAGGATTTCGTGGGCCGCGTCGTCCGCTTCCTCAACCTGCCGTCACCGCC
>JANMFA010000164.1:0-4785 GCA_031377545.1 Hyphomicrobiales bacterium
CGGGACGGTGGCAGGTTCGCTGTTGGAGGCGACGGTTCTGAGCAAATCGGACACCGGCGATGTCTGTCTCGGGTTCAATTGCTCGGGAACTGATCTTGACACCGCGATTGCCGAGATCGGCATTCTTCCCCTGCCGCCCTATATCGCCCAGAAACGGGCAACGGACGGGCGGGATCTGCAGGACTACCAGACGGTCTATGCCAGGGAGGACGGTGCGGTCGCTGCCCCCACTGCAGGGCTTCACTTCACGCCCGCCCTGCTTGATGCGCTGGACGCGATGGGGATCGAGCGGCATTTCGTGACTCTGCATGTCGGTGCGGGAACATTCCTGCCGGTCAAGACCGATGATCCCGCCGATCACAAAATGCACAGCGAATGGGGGTGTATCAGTGCGCAGACCGCCGCAGCCATCAACGAGGCCCGGTCGCGGGGAGGGCGCATCGTCGCCGTCGGAACCACGTCGTTACGCCTTCTGGAAAGCGCCTCAGACGACCTGGGAAACATCAGGCCCTTCAGTGAATCGACCGCAATTTTCATCACGCCGGGCTATCGTTTCCGCGCGGTCGATATGCTGATGACCAATTTTCACTTGCCGAAATCGACCCTCATGATGCTCGTCTCG
Organism: Hyphomicrobiales bacterium; assembly: GCA_031377545.1. Classification (GTDB taxonomy): domain Bacteria; phylum Pseudomonadota; class Alphaproteobacteria; order Rhizobiales; family Beijerinckiaceae; genus JADCCX01. The sequence continues at coordinate 623 of JANMFA010000164.1, forward strand.
GCCTTTGCGGGATTTGACACAATGCGCGAGGCCTATGCGCATGCGATCAGGACCGGCTATCGGTTCTATTCCTACGGCGATTCCAGTCTCCTGTTCCGGGCCCAATGACCTCAGAAAGCGCACATCAGCCCACGAGCGATTTTCGCTTTACGCTCGACGCCACCGACGGCGCCGCGCGCACGGGTGCAGTCACCATGCCACGAGGCGTCATCCGCACACCAGCCTTCATGCCGGTGGGCACTGTGGGCACGGTCAAGGGGATGTATCCGCAGCAGGTGCGCGACCTTGGCGCTGACATCGTGCTGGGCAACACGTACCATCTGATGCTGCGGCCGGGCGCGGAGCGCATTCAGCGCCTTGGCGGATTGCACCATTTCATGCACTGGCCGCATCCGATTCTGACCGATTCCGGTGGATTCCAGGTGATGTCACTGTCGGGTCTGCGCAAGCTGACCGAAGACGGTGTGACGTTCAAGTCGCACATCGATGGCTCCAAGCATCACATGACTCCCGAGCGTTCGGTGGAAATCCAGAACTGTCTGGGTTCGGATATCGTGATGCAGCTGGATGAATGCATCCGGCTGCCGGCCGCGCGCGAGGAGGTGGATCGCGCCATGCGGTTGTCCGTCCGCTGGGCGGCGCGCTGCAGGGAGGCTTTCGGCAATCCGGACGGGCGAGCCCTTTTCGGCATCGTGCAGGGCGGAACGGATGAGGACTTGCGCAGGGAAAGCGCTGAGGCGCTCGTCTCGATCGGTTTCTACGGTTACGCCATCGGCGGGCTCGCGGTCGGCGAACCGCAGGCGGACATGCTGCGCACGATTGCCGCGACGGAGCCTTACCTGCCCAAGGAAAAGCCACGCTATCTTATGGGTGTCGGTACGCCGGACGATCTTCTGGAAGCGATCCGGCGGGGTGTCGATATGTTCGACTGCGTGCATCCCACCCGCGCCGGGCGTCACGGTACGATCTACACGCGCTTTGGCAAGCTCAACATGCAGAATGCCAAGCACGCCGAGGACAACCGACCGGTCGACGCCGAAAGCCATTGTCCAGCTGCGCGCGACTACAGCCGGGCGTATCTGCACCACCTCATCCGCACGCATGAAATGCTGGGGATGATGCTGCTCAGCTGGATCAATCTCGATTACTATCAGCGCCTGACGGAAGGGGCCCGCGCGGCGATCCGAGAAGGTCGCTACGAAGACCATGCGGGCGTTGTCAAAGAGGCGTGGAAGCGCGGCGAGGGCTAGCGAATTCTGTAAATGCCATCAGGCGCATCACGCCCGGTTTCGGCAGCCGTTTTCAAACCATCGACGATGCGCCCGGCAATCGGCAGGCGGTAGTGCAACGGATCCCAGTAGTTGGTGTCGTTCGTCGTGATTGCGGATGGGATGCTGAAATCGACAAGGCGCACGCCGCGCAGCCGCGCCAGTGCCGCAATGCGATTTTTGCAAACTTCGTAATGCGCCTCTCCCAGCGAACCCGGTACCGGCTGCGCCGCGACATGCAGTGGCATGAAGGCGAGGATGCGCTCGCTGGCAGCCGGAATCTGCCCTACAAGGTCGTCAAGCCAGGCAAGCGCGGGAAAGTTCAGCTTTTCCGCGTCTTTTGCGGGAAGAACGACTGCGGGGACAACGGCACGCACCTTCTGCTCCCGATAGCCTTTCCAGATGTGGAACTGCGCACGCGCGAGATCGTAGCCGTCTTCGGGTGGCGTAAAAACCTCATAGCCGTCGCGCCGAATCCGCTCCGACATCAGGCCGAAGTGAAAAGCCGCAAGTCGGCCAGTGATTTCCAGCGTTTTGGCACTGAGAAGCTCGGGCAGGTCGTTGAGCGGATTGTCATCGTACATCCAGGCCGGAAAGCCGCGAAACGTCACCTTCACAAGGTTTTTCTCGTCCACGCACCACACATCGTCGAGCCCAAGAATGAAGGTCTTGGGCACTGGATTCGACCGCAAAGAAAGCTTGGCCAGTTCGATCTGTTCCCAGGCCGTGGCGGCATTCATCGCGAGGTTGGCGAATCGACCACCGAAGGCCTTGTCAAGCTGCTGCGGGTCCAGAAGGCGGCTGGTCGAGGTGCCGATCACCAGTGAATCGAAGGCTTTCGATCGCACGATCTGCGGATACATGTAGCGCTGGTTGATATCCATGATCGGGCGCGCAATCGGCAGCCTGATCGGCGAAACGCCGTAAGGATCGAGCAAAAGAATCAAAAGCCACAGGATCGCGGTCAATCCGGCGGCGACGGCGAAAAACATGCGGATGAAAGCGAGGGCCGTTACAGGCATGACTTGTGACCGTCTGACCCTGGCGAAAAGCGTCTGGTGAGCCGGGCGGGGGTCGAACCCGCGACCACATGATTAAAAGTCTGTCGCTGATTCAATGATTTCAATTACTTGACCAATGGCACCATGCGATAACCCCGCACAATCACGGGATAATCGCACAGCTACTGTAGTACTTAGGGCATGTAAGACTTCCTCGGCGCACACGTCGAGCCCACGGTCACCTGATCAGAAACCGTGTAAGGCCGTCTCGATTTCCCGGTCACGTGAGCGATTAACATCGGATACGTGGCGGCGATATCGTTCCATGGACTCTTGTGAGATTTTTGCAATGGACGCCTGATCCAGCGGACGCAGTGGCTCCTTAGAATCTCTATCAACTGCAGGTTGAGCTGTCGGCTGACGATTGGGCTGTCGCATAATTTTACCCTCCATCGGTTTCATTTATAAGACGCTTCTTGGCGCTGCAAATAGCGCGAGTTTATGGCTGAATCAAAAAAGTGTTTTCGTCTCAGCCAAACCAACCCTTCAGCTCGCGTTATCACGGCCACATCAACCGGACCGCCAACAGTCTCCGATGGCTTGGTTACTTTCTCTTTAAGAGACTGGAGCTTGATCATGGTTTCAGCCAGTTCCGACATCTCTTCAATCGGAAGCACGCCTAAAACGTTCCGAAGTGGGAACGCGTGCTCACGGCGGGCACGGCTCATCAATTCATCACATATAGCGGAACGTGCGTCCTCAATGATTTCGTCTGCATTTGGCACTGCTGCGGCGTCAACCGCTGCGGCATTCAGCAGATCTGAAGTCAATTTTTTTAATCCCGCCCTGATGGCCAAATTCATCAAAAAAAATACGCCCTCGCTAAATCCAACAGTGAAGGTGTCCGTCATTGAAGTTTGAGCGAAAGCTTTTAACGAAGCCGGTGTCTCGTGGTCGATCTTTTCAGTTGCTTTTAAGTCTGCAACATGACGGCCAAGGATGACGCCAAATGAATGATATTCGTGCATTGTTGGAAATATCTCAGTGTCGCCAAAGCCGGTAAAAACCAAACCGGTCATCGGCAGCGTTTCGCTTGGCAGCTTAACGACGCTTTCAACAGCTACTTGGCAAATCTGTTGGAGATCATCCGGGTAAAATGATGCCTCTGAGAAACTCAAAAGCTTCGCTCGAATCTCTTGGTGCCAAGATTCGGGAATATTCAAAACAGCTGCTTCATCAATGGAGGCATGGAATGGTAATTGGGCTAATTTGTCAGACAGCGCTTGGATTTCGCGCTCCAGAGCAGCGCGACGTAGTGCATTATCAGGAGAAGAATCGGAGGCGCGATTGATCATTTGAGCGGCAGAAGTAACAGCTGCTATAAGAAAAACTTGCTTCTGAATTTCCTCAGGAAATAGCCTCAAATTACCACTCAGATATGCGAAAAATTCCGATGCATATTCTCTTAATTCGTTAAAAGTCTTCTTTCCGAGACTTGAGCGAAACTCTTTGACCACAACCTCCCAAGGGACATGAAGGACATCTGCGGCATTGTATATCATTAGACCTACCGGTGCGAAATTGGAAAGTTGAAAAATCTTGTTGGCACCCTTGAAGTATCTGATCTCGTTCGTAGCGCCATTCAGGTTTCGAACGGTTGTGGCGCTATCCGCCGCCAAGACTGCTGCGCGCCGGTTCATAATGCAGACTTCTGACGTCATTCGGTCAAGGTCTCTGGCGGTTGAGAAAATAGAATCGCGTTCGTACTGTTCTATAAGTTCGAGATTATGTCACCTGTGACATTCCGATATAAGCCAAATTGTTGTCGTCGCACGTGCGACGGGCAAAACCGTCGCACGGTCTGCGGATGTTCAGCTGTGCTTGGCAACGAAGC
>JANMFA010000183.1:0-3664 GCA_031377545.1 Hyphomicrobiales bacterium
CAGCCCTTCGGCCTTGTAGTAGCCCTTGGCACGGGCCAGCTGGAATGGCGCGAAGGCCGGCAGGAAGTCTGGCGCTGGAAAGAGATAAGTGATTTTTTCCTGCGACGAGGCGATGGTCGCCATCGATGCCAGGAACAATCCGAGCAAGGTCTTTGTGAATAGGTTTCTCATTCCAGTTCTCCCCTTGTTGCCGGTCACCCTCATGGGCTCGCACCGGCGGTTGATCAGGCCACCCGCTCATCGAGCCGCATCAGCTCGAAAAGACGGGCGATGTAGGCGCCAGCGCGCGGATGGGCACGCCGTTGAATCGGATTGTCGCGATCCGGCAGATCGACGGTGATTGTCTCGACCACGGTTCCCGGCCGCTCCGACATCACGATGATCCGGTCCGCCATGGCGACAGCTTCGGTTAGATCATGCGTGATGAGGAGTGTTGTCGTGCCTGTCTCGGCGATGGTCCGGCCGAAACTGCGCTGCAGCAGCATCTTGGTCTGTGCATCGAGAGCGGAGAAGGGCTCGTCCAGGAGCACCAGATCCGGCGAAATTGCGAGGGTGCGGGCCAGTGCCGCCCGTTGCCGCATGCCGCCCGACAGCTGGTAGGGGTAATGGTGCGCGAAGTCAGAGAGCTTGCAGCGCTCAAGCTCCGCCATGGCGCGGTTCCGGCGATCCCTCTTGGATACGCCTCGCGCCTCAAGTCCGAACTCGACATTGCGGACAATGGTACGCCAGGGCAGCAGCAGGTCCTTCTGCAGCATGAAGCCGACATGTGTGCTAGGACCGGCCACGCGCTCCCCGCCCACGGCGACATGACCTGACGACGGTGAGTCCAGCCCTGCCGTGAGGTTGAGGATCGTGCTCTTGCCGCACCCGGAAGGGCCGACTATGGCGACGAATTCCTTGGCCCGCACGTCAAAACTGACATCGCGAATGGCAGTCATGACGCTGCCCTTTTCTCCCGGAAAAATCCGCGTCACCTTGTCGAAGGCGAGTGCTGCAGTGGGAGGTGTCGAGGTCATGCTGCGGGTCAAGCGCCGATGCCGGAAGCAGCATAGGCCGCATCCAGTGAGGCGTTCACAGCGGACAGCTCCCGCAGAAGGATCTCTTCCGTCCAGAGCCCCGTTTCGCCGCTGGGACGCAGGGTGCCGCGCTTTGCAAGAGCCGCTGCAACATCAGCAAACACATGGATGCCTTCGGCAAAGACAGCTTCCAGATCGCGGGCAAACACAACCTCGGACTCAGTCATCATCCTTCCCAGTGCCTGCTCAGCGAGTTTCGGATCCAGAGCCACCTCAATCCTCCCCGAAAGTGTTCATATTTGAACGTAGTGTTCGTATTTGGCCATGCTAGACATTCACGATGAGCTAGGCAAGCGCTGCCGTGAGTTGATAAGCAAGACGCTTGATCTCGGGGAGCATGGGCGATGGTGATCAGCAGGCGCGGATTTGCAATGGCTGCGGGTGCGGCTGTGTTGGTCACCAGTGCCAGCCGTGCGCAGGCATGGCCCAGCAGGCCTGTGAAGATCATCGTGCCGGTCGCGGCCGGCACGGCGACCGATCTGACGGCGCGCATCTTCGGCGAGCGTCTTTCCGCTCGCTGGGGCCAGCCTATTGTTGTGGAGAACAAGCCGGGAGCCGACGGATTGATCGCTTTGGGCAGCTTTGTGGCCGGGCGGGATGACCATACGCTGCTGTTCTCGTTTTCAACCGCTGTCAGCCTCAATCCGATGATCCATGCCAAACTGCCTTACGATCCCGATGTCGATCTCGTGCCGATCACGACCACATCCGAAGTGCTGTTTGCGGTTGCTGCCCATGAGCGTGTCGCCGCTGGTACGATGCAGGAGCTCGGCAACCTCGCGTTGGCGCAGCCGGGCAAGCTGAACTGGGCCGCCGCGCCAGGACTGCCGCGCTTCGTGCTCGAGCGGCATTTCCGCGAGCAGAAGCTCGCTCTGACCTATGTCGGCTATACCCAGACCAATGCCGCCGTCACGGATCTGGGTGAGGGCCGCATCGAGGTGATGATTGCAGCCTTGAATACGTTGTGGCCGGTGATCGAGGCGCGGAAGGCGAAAGTCCTGACCGTGGCCGCCGCCGACCGTGCAGCGATGTTGCCCAGCGCACCTTCAGCGATCCAGTCGGGTTTTCCCGACCTTGCTGTTCCAGCCGTCGGCTGTGTTTACGGTTGGCGGGATATGCCTGGACCGCTCCGTGATCGGATTGCCATTGACATCGATGCCGCCGCAAGAGACCCCGATTTGGTGACGCAACTTGCAAAGGTCGGACAGATTGTCCGCCGTTCAACGCCGATGGATCTGGCAAAGCTCCTGGCCGATCAGCGACGCAATTTGAAGCCCCTCGCTGAAGTCATGGCCGGAAGGCAATGAGAACCGTCTCGCCGGGTCCGGGTCATAGCCACCGCGACCAGAAGCCTTGGTGACGCCCGCTGGCGAGCGGAAAGCTGTCGCACATCTCATGGATATGCATGGGATGTGCGAACGACGGGCGTGTAAAGCCATTGGCTGTTGCCGGATGACGATGCGATACGAGACGGTTCGGCCTGATGATGCCGTGCTGCGTGACCGCATGAGGGCGGTCGCCCATGAACGCCGCCGCTTCGGCTCTCTGCACCTGGATGTGCTGTTGCGATAGGAATGCCACATCGTGAACCACAAGAAGCTGTTCCGGCGGTATCGGGAGGAAAAGCTCACCGTACGCCGTCGTGGTGGCATTAAACGGGCCATAGGGGCACGGGCACCCATGCTGGTTCCGCTGCGACCCAACGAGTGTTGGTCACTGAAAACCGTCTCTGATCAGCTGACGGGTGGCGGTCCGTTCCGAATTCTCGCCATTATCGATGACTGCGCGCGCGAATGCCTGGCGTTGGTGGCGGTGTCAGGGGGCGCGTGAACTCAACCGGCTGATGATCTAACGTGGAAAGCTCAGGATGATCATCAACGACAACAGCAGCCTTCGCCAGAATCTTCCATCCGTGCCGTGATCTGGCGCTGTTCGCAGCTGTCGACCAGGAACGGCAAACCGGCAAGACTGAGCGCCTTGTTGTGGCTGGCGTAGGTGCCAGTTGCGGTAACGGTGAAATCGATGCCGCCAAGCTGAAGCTGCTCGACAGCTTTTGGGTCGTTACCCAACTGCCCGGAGTGGAAGACCTGGACCTTCAGTTTTCCCTTGGAATGCTCTTCAACCTTCTGCGCAGATAATTCCGCCGCCTTTTGGCGCGATCCAACGGGTGTATCGGTGTGGCTTAACCTCAGTGTGGTTTGTGCGAATGCTGTTGTCGACATCGTACAGGACACGATGCTCGCGTACAAAAGCGTTGCGATGTGGCGCTTGGTGATCATGATTCATTCCTCTCTGGTCACCGGCTCAGATGCCGGATCATCCCGTTTCCCTTGCAGGCCACTCTTGGGGGCAGCTGTGCGATGATCGATTTCTCCAACAGGATTGCCTTCCTGTTCAGATCGATCTATGCATACATTAACAAACGCATTCTTCAACGCGTTCTTTTGCAGGAAGGAGTTCTGGTCAATGACCGTAGCAGGCAATGCGACAGATCAGACTGCCACAGGATCAACAATCTCAGTCGATTTGTTGTCGTTTGTTGGCACAGGCCTCAACCGTCCTGAATGTCGGCGTACTCTCCTTCCAGG
>JANMFA010000205.1:0-12201 GCA_031377545.1 Hyphomicrobiales bacterium
TTGGGAGTTGGAAAGAGCTGCCCGCGCCGTATGCGATACAAGGTTCGGCGCGGGGAGAAGGTCGGGCGGCGACATGTTTGGTCAGGACCGCCGCCCGCGCCCCGGCTTTCGCCGAGGCGTGTTCGGGATCAGAACAGACGCAGGATCGCCTGGTTCGCCTGGTTGGCGAGGGTGAGGGCCTGCACCGAAAGCTGCTGGCGGGTCTGGAGAGCGGCGAGATTCGCGCCTTCCTCATTGACGTCGGCAATCGTCAGCCCATCAGAGGTCTGCGACAGCGTGCGCTGCTGGAAATTCGAATAGTCAATCCGGACCTGCAGGATCGAGAGATTGACCGAGAACTGCGAGGCATTGGCCTGCAGGCGGTTCAGTGCAGTCTGGGACTGCGTGATCAGGGCATCGAGGCGACCGTTGCCGGCCACGTCGTTCGTCCAGGCACCGACGGTATAGACTGTATTGTCCGGTACGGGCGCAGCGTTGACGGTTGTCACAAAACCCTGGGCGACGGTGCCGAACGCGAGTTGAGCGCCGTTGTGGGTCATGGACACGCCGGCGACCGTCAGTCGCGTCAGGTTGGCGCCGACTTCGGCATTCCAGTCGATCTGGAGCGTATCAGGCGTCTCAGCCAGCAAATTTTTGCCGTTGAAGCCCGAGTCACGGGTCAGTTCGGTGATCTGGTTGAAAAGTGTCGCGATCTGCCCACCCAGTGTATCACGGACACCGTTGGCGGTGTCGTCGGCGCTCTGGCGTGCCTGGCGGGCAAGTGCCTGCACCGATTCCACCAGCTTGGAGATGCTCTCGATGGATTTGATTGTTTTCTGAAGCGTGCTCTGGGCGATGTTCTGGCTGTCGAGCAGGTTGGAGAGATCAGCCCTGTTCTTGTCGAATCCTCGGGCGAGGAAGTAGTTCAACGGCCCGTCAAGAACGTCATTGATCTTTTTGCCAGTGGCGAGCCGCTTGTTGGCAATGGCCTGCTGGTCTGTGATATCTCCCATCGAGTACAGCGCTGTGCGCATGCCGACGGATAGGGCGACTGAAGCTAACATGGTATGAACCTTCTGGCTCGTGCTGCATTCTTGCCCCCAACCTTTCTGGCCGGGGTATCGCAGGCTTTCTGCCTGTCGATGTCGTGACAATGCCCTGTTAAGGTTGTCAGACCGTTAACGCGCTTCAGCATCCGGTAAGGTTAACCGGGAAGTATCTGTTATGGTTAACCAATCGGAAATGCAGGCGACGGGCGTCTCAAAGCCCACGGCGATGGGCGTGGGGTTGTTGCGAGAGTGTCTGCGGAAGGGTGGCGGCGCGGGATCAATCGTCGCGGTAGATTTTCTCACGCCGTTCATGGCGTTCCTGCGCTTCGATCGTCAGTGTCGCGATCGGGCGGGCGTCGAGGCGGCGCAGGGAGATGGGCTCGCCGGTCTCCTCGCAATAGCCATAGGAGCCGTCATTGATGCGGGCGAGTGCGGAATCGATCTTGGAAATCAGTTTGCGCTGCCGGTCGCGGGCGCGCAATTCAATGGAGCGGTCTGTTTCGGAGGAGGCGCGGTCCGCAAGATCGGGGTGATTGTCGTTCTCGCTCTGCAAGGTCAGGATGGTCTCGGATGCTTCCCTCAGGATCTCGTCCTTCCAGGCCACGAGCTTCCGGCGGAAGTAGTCACGCTGGCGCTCGTTCATGAACGGCTCGTCCTCGGACGGCCTATAGCCTTCACCCAGAATGATTTTTCCCCCACCCTTCATTGCGCTTCTCCTCCGATTCCACGCGATACTGAAAGCGCGTATACCCTGATTGCCCCGAGGCCTCAACGGCCCCGGTTGAATTTTAAAAGGGTTAGATAAACACGTGATTCGCGACCGGGCAAAACGCATGCCAGCGCCACGTTGCGCTATTGCGCCACGGCCGCGATACGCTCAGCCAGCCTGGCCTCGACCCCCTGCGCGATTCCAATGGTGTAGTGATTATGGTCGAAAAAAAACAGGCGCGTTCGGTTCTCCGGACTGTCAACCCACATGTCGATGATATCCGTACGTGGGCGACCTGCCACGATCCTGGCGAGCGCCGCCTTGCATCCCGCGAGGTTGCGTTTGTCATCCTCGGTGGCCTGTTGCGGCGTCGGCGAGAAGACCGGTGGATGCAGCAGCAGCAGATGAGTCTGTTGGGGCAGCATGCTGGCGATCCGCATCAGGCTGTCAGTCGCGGCGCTGCGACCACCCACTGGTGCGGGAATGGCGGGAAGCCGGATATCGATCAGCGGATACTGATGATAACCGCCCGACGCTTCATAGTCCCAGAAACCGTCACTGCGGGCGAAAGGTCCTGCGCCGCGCAACAGGCGAACGCGCTTGGGCAGGAATTCAACGGTGTCCATCCGGACCAGTGATGTCGCATAGGTCAGCGCGCTGCGGTCATACAGCCAGAACGGAAACGGGTGGAGAGTCCGGTTGCTGCGCGACGCGTCACACCAGGACGAATCAAGGCCGAGGACGACGGTCCTGATGGCGCTGCCTCTTGTCCGGACCAAATACTCGATCATCGCGACCTGTTCCATCGGCCCGGTTCCAGGCACTGAAACCTGGACAAACCTGCGGCCTGTCGCGGCGTCCAGGCGCTCGGGACTCAGGATCTGGATGGTGGAATTGCCGAAGATGGCCGCGTTGAAGTCGGGGTTGCGCATGCGGCTGGCATTGGCCACGCGTGGCCCTGTTTCAGGCATGCCGACCTTCGGGAATGGCGTCAGCCTGCCCGTGTCATAAGGATCGAGCAAGGCAAGTGTCACTGCCAGCACGAGACCGAGACCCAGCACGGCAGCACCGAATGTTCCGAAGAACGCCTTTCCGCGGTTCTGTTCAGAACTGGAAGTAGATGAACTCATAGTTGGCATCATCACCGATCTTGAGCAGCACGATTACAAACAGGATGGCGAACGCAGTCGCTGCCCAGCGTGTCAGCGGGGCCTTCTGGACCAGCGACCAGCTCGTCGGCCCGATCATGGCGAAGGCTCCGGCGATAGCCAGGGAGCGCCACTTGAACCCTGTCCCGAGGGGTGCAAAACCCAGCATGGCCTTGTAGATCGCAGTCGCAGCCGTGAAGCTGGTGGCGCGGAACAGCACCCAGCACAGCATGACGAAAACGAAGGTCAGCAGCCAGCCCAGCACGGGCGGGAATGGCAGGGAGGCCCTGCGCCACAGGACGCCAGCGCACAGGCCCAGCCCATGGGCCACGCCCCAGGCAACGAAGGTCCAGCCGGCACCATGCCAGAGGCCGCCAAGTGCCATGGTCATGAACAGAGCGAAGAGCTGGACGTTGAAGCCGTTCCGGCTGCCACCGAGCTTGATGTAGAGATAGTCCCGGAGAAAGCGCGACAACGTCATGTGCCAGCGCCGCCAGAAATCCTGCAGGGAGCGTGCGCGATAGGGTGCATCGAAGTTCTGCGGCAACATGACGCCGAACAGCAGGGCGATGCCGAGCGCCATGTCGGTGTAGCCGGAGAAGTCGAAATAGATCTGGAACGTGAATCCCAGCACAGCCTGCCAGGCTTCCAGCACGGTAACGACCCGGCCATCAGCCGCCGCCTTGAAAACCGGATTGACATACTCCGACAGCGGGTCGCCAATCAGCACCTTCTTGGCCAGCCCCAGCGTCAGCAGCATGATTCCGCGGGCCGCACGCTCCTCCCAGCCGTCGCGGTAAGGCCGCTCATCCAGCTGGTGCATCAGTTCCGACCAGCGCACCAGCGGACCTGCCAGAACCTGCGGGAAGAAAGCGATGTAGAGGGTGTAGCGATTCAGATCATAGTTCGGAGCCTTCCCGGCCTTCAGGTCCGTCAGATACATCACGTGGTGGAAAGTGAAGAAGGAGATTCCCAACGGCAGGGCGATCTCGGGCCGAAGCAGGCCCGCTCCGGACACACCGTTGACGACATCAACGATGAAGCCCGTATACTTGAACACACCCAGAACGAAAAGATTGGCGGCAATCGCCGCGACGATCAACCAGCCCTGTTCAGCCCCTGCCAAACGGCTTTTCGCGAAGCTTTGCGCCACCAGCCAGTTGATCAGAACAGAAAGGCCCAGCAGCGGGATAAACCGCCAGTCCCAGTATCCGTAGAAGGCGAAGGACAGAAGCGTGAGCAGCAGCAAACGGTACTGCGGCTGATAGCGCTCCACCGCCACATGGGCAGCCAGCGCCAGGGGCAGGAAAACCAGAAGGAAAGCAAAGGAGTTGAAGAGCATCGAGGCAGGACCTGGAACCGGAGATGCGTTCGCTTAGCGGATCGCCGCTACCAGCGCTAGCCTTTCGGCCCTAGCTCCGGCCCAGCTTGGCCAGTTCCACGGCAGCTCTCAGTTCGATATGGGCCAGGATATCGGCAAGTCCGGGGTCATCCACGCTGTCTCCGTGGGTCTTCAGCTGCGCTGTCAGGTTCTGCAATTGTGCGGGTGAGATGCGCCCGGACAGAATGGAAATCTTGAGCTGGTCAAGCGTATCCAGCAGGCCCTTGCCGCGCTTCATGGCCTTCTTGCGGCGCTCGAGTGCGTCGCCTGCCGCCTGCAGGGCGATCAGGCCATTGAGCGCTCCGGCCGGGGCCGCGGCCTGCGCCGAAGAGGCGCGTTCCGGCCCGTCACCGCCGCCAAGGCTGAAGCGCGAGCCGACGCTCCCGCTGCGCGGGGTTCCGGATGATCCTCCAACCGAGGACAGTGGCGTACGGTCTGTGACGCGCATGGGTGGCTTCGCGTCCTTTGCGGGGCTGCGGCAAAAGTCGCCCCATAGGGTTAATCATTGGTAAACAGCCCGGTCATTTTTGCCGGGTCACAGTGATGCCCGCCGGATGCCTGTCTCGCAGAGATGACATTATAGCTAATGATATCAGATGAATAGGATCAAACAGAAGGTTGGCACGCCCCTCGCTACGCAAGGTGAGAGTTAAGTGGAGTCTCATAGCGTGCTAGCACTTTCCCAAGTCTTCCGGTCCGTGGCGATCGTTATTCTGGTTTTGATAAGCTGGGCCTATGTCCAGCCTGTGAAAGCCATGTCGCGGATCAAGGATCTCGCAGCGGTCGAAGGCGTTCGTGAAAACCAGCTCGTGGGTTACGGCCTTGTGGTCGGCCTCAATGGCACTGGCGACACGCTGAACAACTCCCCCTTCACCCGCCAGTCGGCACAGGCCATGCTGGAACGCCTCGGCCTCAACACGCGCGGCGCCAACATGCGCACTGCCAACATGGCGGCCGTCATCGTGACCGCCAATCTGGCACCGTTTTCGACACAGGGTACGCGGCTCGACGTGACCGTGTCCTCGCTGGGCGATGCCAAATCCCTGCAGGGCGGCACGCTGCTGGTGACGCCGCTGCTGGGCGCTGATGGCGAAGTCTATGCCGTCGCACAGGGTTCGGTCGCCATCGCCGGCTTTTCGGCACAGGGCGACGCAAAGTCGATCACCCGGGGCGTGCCAACGGTGGGCCGCATATCCAACGGAGCCCTGATCGAGCGCGAGATCGAATTTCAGCTCAATCGCCAGCGCGCCTTGCGCCTTGCATTGCGCAATCCCGATCTGACGACCGCGCGCCGCATGGCTGCAGCCATCAACGATTTCATCGGCGATGCGACCGCTGAACCCACCGATCCCTCGACGGTCACGGTGCAGATTCCCAAGAACTACAAGGGCAACATGATCCAGCTCCTGACCGAGATCGAGCAGCTGAGGATCGAACCCGATCAGCGCGCACGGATCGTGATTGACGAGCGCTCCGGCGTGATTGTCATGGGTCGCGATGTCCGGGTCTCAAACGTGGCCATCGCCCAGGGCAACCTGACCGTGACGATCTCCGAGCAGCCACAGGTCTCGCAACCAGCGCCCTTCTCCGGTGGGCAGACGGCGATTGTACCGCGCACCGGCGTCAAGGTCGATACCGGTGATGGCGCACGCCTTGCCATCATCAAGGAAGGCGTCACGTTGCGCGAAGTTGTGGACGGGCTGAATGCACTGGGCATCGGGCCGCGTGATCTGATTTCCATTCTTCAGGCCATCAAGGCATCCGGCGCGTTGCAGGCCGATATCGAGGTGATGTGATGAGTGTTGCCAACACCATTCCCGCCAAGCAGGCACTGGATGCCTACAAGGCTTCGGCGCAGGCAGCTCCCGGCAGCCGCGCAGCCAAGGCCCGCACGGCAGCACAGGGGTTCGAGGCGACGTATTTCCAGAACATGCTGGACAGCATGGTCTCGGGCCTGGGGCCGGATGGGCCGCTGGGCTCCGGCCAGACCGGCGGTGGAGCCTGGCGCGGCTTTCTGATGGATGAAATGTCCAAAAGCATCACCAAGACAAGTTCGCTGGGCATCGCGCCGCAGGTCTATCGCGAGATGATGCGGGTTCAGGAAGGCGCCAGGTCATGAGCCTCATCCAGACACCCGACACCCGCCCGCGCGTGGCAAACACGACCGAAGCAGAGGCGCTTGTTGGGGCCGCACTTGATGCGCTTGACACACTCGAGCCCGTCATCGCCGAGGAAACAGCCCTGATGCGCGATGGAAAGCTGAACGCGGCACTGGATCTGTCGGACCGCAAGAGCCTTGCTGCCCAGCGCTATCAGCGCTCTCTGGAAGATCTGAAGGCCAATGCCATTGCCCTGGGACGGTTCACGCCGCCTGGGCTGGCACTGCTTCGCAAACGACACGAGGCTTTTTCCGAGCTGATGAGCCTCAACATGGCGGTGCTTGGCACTGCCAAGACTGTTTCGGAAAGCATCGTCAGGGAACTTGCGACCGATGTTGGACAGGCCCGTTCGCCTCAAGGCTACGGTGCTTACGGTCAGCCCGCTGGCGGATACAAGACGCCGGTGGCACCGCTGGTGGTTTCCAAGGCGCTGTGACCATCGCGTGCCAAAAAAACGCGATTCCATAAAATTTGAGTTGTTTTCCTGACAGGAACGCAACGAGTTTCATGCCTACTGTGTGATTGCGATCAGAATGATTGCATGCACAGGAGACGAACCATGGATACCGGATTGAATGTCCGGCCGGTTCAGACGTCCACTTTCGCTCCGGTGAGGGCCGAGCCCCCGCCGCAGCGCCAGGTGGTCAGTTCCGAGCTGCCGGAGGCACAGGCCGTGCAGGCCGTTGCGGAAGCGCAGCCGGTCACGGTCGATCAGACCGACCAGCAGCAGAAACTCACCGCTGTTTTGAATACAGCCATTGATCAGATGATACCGGCCCGCCAGAAAAAGGTGCAGCGCGACGAGGCGACGCAGGAACTGGTGTTTCAGACGATCAACACTGAAACGGGTACCGTTGTCGCGCAGTTTCCCGATGATGCCATCCTGCGCCAGCGTGCCTATGCGGTCCAGCAGCGCCGGGCCGAACTGGATCAGGGCGCGACGCTCGGTGGTCGGTTGGGCGCCTAGGCCGCAACTGCAAGAACGCTCCGGAGGGAAACCCCCTCAGACATCGACAATCTGAGTGCCCCGTCCGGCTTCGCCGAAGATCCGAATATAGCGCGCGACCTCATCGCGCGGCCCGGTTGCCTTTGCCAGGTTGTCCGACAGCTTGACCGCCGGGCGACCGTTCACGCCGGTGATCTTGCAGACCAGACTGATGGGATCGAGCAGTGGTTCGGGATGGGTCGCGCACCCGCGGAAATCATTGGTCAGGTTCGTACCCCAGCCATAGCCCAGTCTGATACGACCTGAGAACCGCGCATGCGCTTCTTCGATGCTGTCGATGTCGAGACCATCGGAAAAAATGACGATCTTGCTGCGAGGATCGCGCCCACGGGCCTTGTACCAGTCAATGATTTCCTCCCCGGCCTCCATGATCGGCTTCGAATCCGGTCGGAAGCCTGTCCAGTCCGCCACCCAATCCGGAGCCTGCGCCAGGAATGCGGCGCTGCCATAGGTGTCTGGCAGGCAGATCAGCAGATTGCCGTCATAGAGGTCTTTCCACATTTCCAGCACCTTGTAAGGCGACTGGCGCAATTCCGCATCGCTGTTGGAAAGTGCTGCATAGACCATGGGAAGCTCATGTGCGTTGGTGCCGATCGACTCGAGATCGTTTTCCATCGCGAGGAAGACATTGGATGTTCCGGTGAAGGCCGGGCCAAGGCCCTCCTTCATCGCCTCGATGCACCACTTCTGCCACAGGAAGGAGTGGCGGCGGCGCGTTCCGAAGTCAGAGATCCTCAGGTTTTCGAGCTTCTTGAGCCGCTCGATCTTGGACCAGAGTTTGGCTTTGGCACGGGCATACATCACATCAAGCTCAAAGCGGCCCATGTCCTTCATGAGAGCGCGGGACTTCAGTTCGTTGATGATGGACAGCGCCGGGATTTCCCAAAGCGTCGTGTCCCGCCAGGGACCAGCGAAGGTGAGCTCATAGTCACCGTTGACGGTGCTCAGCTCATATTCGGGAAGCTGAAAATTCTCCAGCCAGGCGAGGAACTCGGGCCGGAAAATCTGCTTCTTTCCGTAGAAGGTGTTGCCCGCCAGCCAGATCAGCTCTTTCTTGGCAATGCGCAGGGTCCGGGCGTAGTCCAGCTGTTCGCGCAGCTGATGCTCGTCAACAATACCCTTCAAAGAGATGGATTTTGAGCGGTTGATCACCGTGAATGTGGTGCGGACATCCGCATGGCGCGCATGAATCGCCTGTAACATCAGCAACTTGTAGAAATCCGTATCCAAGAGCGAGCGGACAATCGGGTCCAGCTTCCAGGCATGGTCATAGACGCGTTTGGCGATATCGATATGCATGCTGCGACTTGCCGGTCTGGAGGACGGATGGCCTGAGGCATCCCAAACCGTGTCGTGATTTAATGGTGGATCGCACAAAAGGGCAACCGCGTTTGCTGGACAAAATGCAGGCTCGCTCGGTAAATAGGAAAATTGCACGCTCCGCGAGGTGATGAAGATGCTGAAAGCCTACGCGTTGCGCTTCCACCGCTGGATCACCCTGCTGTTTGCCGTTCCCTTGCTTTTGGTCATCGGCACCGGACTGATCCTGTCGTTCGAACCGCTGGCCCAGCAAGCCAGACTTGAGAAGCCGCTGACGAAAGCGGATGTGCTCGGCTACCTCCAGAAACATGATCCACAGGGCAAGGCGACAGGCCTTTCGCTGCGGACCTATGACCATTCACTCACCATCGCGGGCGTCGGCGAGGATGGCGAGGTCGAGATCGATCTGGGAACGGGCGCTGTGATGGAGGAGGGCGGCTTCGCCTGGTCCGATGTCCTGCGCACGTCACGCGGCCTGCACCAGACGTTGCTTGTCGACATGGAATGGCTGGTGATCGCCTCCACCTTCGCCATGCTGGTGCTGGCAGTTCTGGGCCTGCTGATGGGCCTTCCCCGCCTGCGCAACACGGTCGGCGGCTGGCACAATCTCGCGGCATGGATCACCTTGCCGCTGGTGATCCTGAGCCCGCTGACGGGTCTGGCCATCGCCTATGGTATCACCTTCACACCGCCGCTGGCGGGCGCGCGCGGCGAGCGGATATCGATTGCGAAAGCCGTCGAGGTGGTTGCGGACAAGCATGATCTTGCGGCCATGACGTCTCTGCGGACGAGGGGTGGGCGCATGGTCGCCAGAGTCTTCGTCGACGGTGCCCTGACCAATTTCGCGGTGACGGCGTCCGGACTGGAGCAGCCTCCACGCAACTGGCCACGCGCAATTCATGAAGGGAACTGGAGCGGCTTTGTCGCACCGGTCCTGAACATCATTGTCTCCGTGGTTTTTATCGGCCTGCTGTTCACGGGCCTGTTCATCTGGATCAGACGCACTGTGCGGACCAAGCGTCGCAAGATGGAGCAAGCAATGGCATTCCAGCCCGCCGAGTGATCGGTCCATTCCATGCTTGAAGCGATCGTTCTGATCTTCCTCTGCCAGCTGGCGGGCGAGGCCGCTGCGCGGTTTCTCGGTCTGCCCATTCCGGGCCCCGTGATTGGCATGGTCTTGCTTTTCATCGGCCTCCAGCTCCGTCGCACCTGGTGGCCGACGTCGATTGCCGCCGTGGAAATTCCGGTCGGTGTTGTGGCGGCATTCCTGCTGGGCCATCTGTCGCTGCTCTTCGTGCCGGCTGGCGTTGGCATCGTCAGCCATATCCCCACGCTGACAGCCCACGGCATCGGCCTGGTGGTCGCTTTGGTGGTATCCACGCTGCTGTCGCTGGCTGTCACCGCCCTGGTATTCGCCGCCCTGTCCCGCCGATTCGAGCGCAGTGACCAGCCATGACCCGCATCGAAACGCTCTGGGTCTATCTTTCCACGCAACCCTTGCTATGGCTGACCGCCACGATGGCGGCCTATGCAATGGCCGACCGGTTGTCGCGCCTGTCAGGGCGTCATCCGGTCGTCAATTCGGTTTTGCTCGCGGTCATCGTGCTGTCGATCATTCTGGCGATGACCGGAACCGATTACCGCACCTACTTCGAGGGCGCACAGTTCGTGCATTTCCTGCTGGGGCCGGCCACGGTGGCGCTGGCGGTGCCCTTGCATCAGCACTGGGCGCTGGTGAAACGGTCGCTTGTCCCCATTCTCGGTGCCCTCATCGCCGGGTCGCTGACTGCTGTCGTCTCCGCCGTCGGTATTGGCATGATGTTTGGGATGCCGCGCGACGTACTGGCGTCGCTGGCTCCCAAATCCGTGACAGCTGCGATTGCGATGGGCGTTGCGCGTGAAATTGGCGGCGAACCGTCTCTGACCGCGACGCTGGTGATCACAACAGGCATTCTGGGAGCAGTGATGGTGACGCCGCTGATGAATGCCATGGGGCTGAAGGACTACCGTGCCCGCGGATTCGCGGCAGGCGTGGCCTCGCACGGAATCGGCACCGCACGAGCATTTCAGGTCGATCCGGTCGCCGGTGCTTTCGCCGGCATTGCGCTGGGCCTGAATGGCTTGCTGACCGCACTGATCGTGCCCGCGCTGGTGCGTTGGTTCTGGTAGCGTCGCAAACGCAAAACCCCGGCGGGGTGCGCCGGGGTTTTGACGGGATGGCCGACCAGGGGCGGACGGCATCGCGGAAGGGCCCGCGCGATCAGGGGGAGCGACGCGTGGAACCTTCGGGGAGCCTGTTTCAGAAGGGCAGGAGGATATCCATCACCTGCTGCCCATAGCGCGGCTGCTGGACGTCTGAGATGTGGCCACGCCCGCCGTAGGCGATCCGGGCCTGCGCGATCTTCTGCGACGAGATGGTGTTGTCCGCCTCGATATCCTCGGGACGAACGATTCCCGCGACAACCAGTTCGCGCACCTCGAAATTGACGCGCACCTCCTGCTTGCCCTCGATCACCAGATTGCCGTTCGGCAGTACCTGCGTCACGACACCGGCCACATTCGTGGTCAGCTGTTCCTGGCGCTTGACCGAGCCAGAACCCGTGGATGTCGAATCCGTGCTGAGCGTCAGCAGGGCGTCGGCGTTGGTGCCGCCGGTTTGCTTGTTCTCGGGCAGGACTCTTCCGAGCAAGGCGCCGACCGCTCCTGTGATCGAGCCACCGACCTGACCACCGGCGGTCCCGCCTTCGCCAGCCTTGCGGCTGCGCGTCGTGGTGTTGTCGATGTTGGCACGATCGGTGATCTGGACCTTCACGGTGAGGATATCACCGATCTGCTGCGCACGCTGGTCCTTGAAGAAGGCGCGCGAGCCCGAACGCCACAGCGAGTTGCCATGATAGCTGGTTGGCTGGGCGGTCGGCATCGGCATCTGCACCGGCTTGTAGCCCGCCTGTGTCGTCGGGTTCTCGATGGCTGACAATGCCGGTGCCTGACCGACCTGGCTGAGCCTGTCGAGGTTGGAGCATGCGCCGAGCGTTGCCAGAATCGGCAGGCCGGCAAGACGAAGGAGGGTTGTCGTTGTCATGGCTGTGACTCGCACCGGTTACTGAATGACATTTTACTGGATGACTTGCCCGTTTCGGGCGGTTTTCTGCGGGAGCACCGTTCCCGTGACGGCGGCGCGGTTGGGGCCGGTCACGGTCGCTTCGACTGTCTTCTTGGAGTTCATGTTCTGGACCTGGATCACGTCACCCAGAGCGCCTCCCGCCAGCGCCTTGCCGCGCATCGCGAGTTGCAGGCCCGGCTGCTCGAACGTCATCGTGATGCTAGCATTCTTTTCAACGATCTCCGGGCGCTGGATGTCTGTTTCCCGCAACAGTGATCCCCGGGGCAGCGGGCGGCGCGCCGCGTTGCCAACGATCTTCGCAGTGTCGAGATAGACATCACCTCCCA
>JANMFA010000213.1:0-8436 GCA_031377545.1 Hyphomicrobiales bacterium
GGCGCAGGCCGAATCCGCCGCATTGTCGGAAGTCGGAGCTGGTGATCTGGTCGCCAAGGTTGAGAAGGCACGACAGGCTCTGATCGAAGTCGAGAAAGACCTGTCGTCCAAAAAGCGCAGGCTTGAGGAATTCGAGACGGAGACAGCTGCAGCGGCGGAGGACCCGGCCTATGAGCAGGCCGTGACGATATTGGCGGAAGCGGATTCCCGCGAGGACGTGCGTGAACTCTATTCCGACGCCTCCCGTACCCGGACGAAGGATGATGACAAGGCTGTCCGGCAGATCGAGGGGATCGAGCAGCGGCTGGCCAAGGCCGAGGGCCAGATTGACCAGATTCGCGCCGAGGCACGTGATCTCGCCCGCAGGCGCGCCGATATCGAGCGCGAGCGAGACAATTTCCGCAGCCGGGGCTACGACAACCCCTACGGCGGGTTCAAGAACGAAGGCATGCTGGGGTCCATCCTCGGTGGCCTGCTGCAAGGTGCAATCCAGGGATCGATCCTGCGGGATGCGCTTAAGGACGGATACCGCCAGCGCGACAACCCCTGGGGGGGCGGCAATTCTGGCGGTTCGGTCTTCGGGCCATGGACGGTACCGAACAATTCATCGACGCCGCCATCCTCCGGCGGTCAATGGGTTCCGCCCTGGCTGGATGCCGGATCGTCCGGTGGCGGGGGGAGTTGGTCCCCTGGCGGCGGTGGTGGTGATTCAGGCGGCGGTGGCAGCGGTGGAGGCGATGGCTTTTCCACCGGCGGCGGCGTTTGAACCGGAACTGAACACCCTTTGAGCAAGGGCGGTGAAGCCCAGGGCGAAGGCCGTGCCCGTCAGCGCAAACACCCCCCAGACCCAGCCGTGCAGGCTGCCTGAAACGATGCCGGAGAAAAAGGCACCGATGTTGCAGCCCACGGACAACCGTGCGCCGAAGCCCATGACGATGCCGCCGATCAGTGCCAGCGCCAGGCCTTTCAGCGGCAGGCCGCCGCGCAAGGCGAACTTGCCGGTGACTGCCGCCGCCAGCATGGCACCTGCGATGGTGCCAAGGTCGATCACCGAAGCGGAGTCGGCAAAGATGCTCTTCTCAAGGATATCAGGGTTTGCCGCCCAGTGGCCCCAGAAGCTCACGTCTTCGCCTGTGAGAGCGACAAGCTTCGAGCCCCAGAGCGCATAGGCCGAGATGAGCGCCCAGGGTCGACCTGACAGCAGGACGATCAGGATCGCCGCAATACCGAGGCCCACAGCGCCCCACAGCATGGGCCATCGGCCCAGAATCGAGGTTTGCTGCGTGCGATCGACCAGCAGCCCCTCGATCTTGCCGCGCCGATACTGTTCATAGGCCAGCGCCAGAACGATTGCGAACGCCGAGGTGGCCAGATGCGCGCCAACTGCGCCGAAGCCGCCAAGACTGTGCGTAAGCGACACCGTCGGCAGGATCGGCCAGGCCGACCAGGTCTCGAAACTGCCCACCGCCGCGGTAACACCGATGATAAAGCCCAGGATGGTCACGAGGCTCTTGAGACTGCCGCTGCCCGCCGCGAACATCGAGCCGGAGGCGCAGGCTCCCGCGATCTGCATGCCGATTCCGAAGAGAAAGGCGCCCAGCACCACCGCGACGCCAACCGGAGCCAGTGCCCCCTTGTAGGCCCCGCCTCCAAAGGCGATCAGCGGCAGCACGACCGCGCCGACGGTGGCAAACATCAGGAGCTGCACCCGCAGGCCATGCGTGCGGCCTTCCAGCACGAGCGCGCGCCACGATGCCGTGAAGCCGAATGAGGCCTGCAGCAGGGAAACGCCAGCGAGAGCGCCGGCCAGCACGAGGCCGGCCATGGCAAAGCCACCATTCTGGAAGCCAGCCATGGTCAATGCGCCAAGGGCAAGCACGGCGATCAGCGTGAGCAGGGGCTGGATGGAACGTATGGGCTGCATAATTCACGACCTTGAACGTTTTAATATCCCTTATATACACACAGGTGTGAGTTGATTCAACAATTCACAAAACACATAATTTTGCGGTTTAATAGAGGTCTGGGCAGGCGCTCCAGAATCCGGTAAATCCACCCTATGCGCCACATTCCACCCCAGAAAATCACCGCCCGGATCGAGGCGCTCTATCGGACAACAGACCCGCAGAGTTTCGAAACAGCGCCCACGGACCGCCTGACGCTTGCTTTCGACGGCATCGCCGGTGATCGCCACGGCGGTTTCACCCGCCGCTCCGGCGGGCGCGAACCGTGGTATCCACGCGGCACGGAAATGCGCAATGAGCGCCAACTCAGCCTACTGGCGCCCGATGATCTGGCGGTCATCGCCAAGGGCATGGATGTTCCCGAGGTCAGGCCGGAGTGGATCGGCGGCAATCTGCTGATCAGTGGAATCAGGGATTTCACCCTGCTGCCGCCGCGCACCTGCCTGTTCTTCGAGGGCGGCGTGACGATCCGGGTCGACGGGCTGAATGTGCCGTGCCGCTTTTCAGGCCGATCAGTGGCGGCGCATTATCCAGGGCGGGAGGGTCTGGACATCGCCTTCGTGCGCGCCGGGAAACACGCGCGCGGGTTGGTTGGCTGGGTCGAAAAGCCGGGCGTGATCACGGTGGGTGAAGCGCTGGAAGCACGGGTGCCCGAGCAGTGGGTCTATGGCGGACGAGCTATTCCCTTCTCCCCTGGGAGAAGGTGGTCGGCGGATGCCGACCGGATGAGGGAGAACTGCAGAGGCCAGGGATCTACCCTCAACCGCCTGGCCTCGGCCGCCACGTTCTCCGGGGAAGGAACAGAGCCTACGCCGTCATCACCTGACCCGCATCGCCACAGCCCGAACAGCGCCCGTGCATTTCGATCACCTGTCCGCGGGGCATGAAATGCAGGCCCTTGGCCACGCTTGCCATGGCTTTCGAGACAGCGTCGGACGTCGATTCCTGCACCCGACCGCATTGATCGCAGATCATGAACATCACCACCTCATCCGCACCATGCTGGTGCGGGCAGGCCACGAAGGCGTTACGGCTTTCGATCTTGTGCGCGAGTCCGGCCTCCAGCAGAAAATCGAGCGCGCGATAGACGGAGATCGGCGCAAGCCGCTTGTGGCCATTGCCCGCCAGCACCTCGATCAGGTCATAGGCGCCCATGGCCTGCTGGCTCTTTGCCAGCGCTTCGAAAACATGACGGCGGGTGTCGGTGAGGCGCAGGCCCTTGCTGGCGCAATGCGCCTCGGCGGCCGCGATCGGGTCGCCGTGATCGTGATCGTGGTGATGATGGGCCAACAGATCCTCCTTGTCCCGCCACTTTAGCGGTTGATCAGCCGCCACACCAGCATTGCGGCCGCAAGATCTTCGATGGCCGTACCGACTGATTTGAAAAGGGTGATATCGTCTTCGTCGCGCGATGGCTTGTCGGGCGCACGGCACAGGTCGAACAGATCGCCCTTGACGTCCGCCTTCGTGATGATCCCGTCCGCCATGGGCTGCACGATGTCTCCGCCTTCTTTCAACGCGCCGCCCCGCGTATCGACATAGATTTGCGCACGCCGCACGCAATCGTCGTCGCTTTCGCGCATGGCGGGATTGTAGGCCCCGACAAGATCAAGGTGGGAACCCGGCTTCAGCCACGCGCCCTTCACAAGGGGCTGGCTGGAAAGTGTGGCACAGGAGACGAGATCGGCCTCGCGTACAGCCGCCTCCAGCGCATCGGCCACCGTGACCGCAAACGCCGACCCAGCGAGCCGCTCTGACAAAGCGTCTGCTTTCTCCCGGTTGTGATTCCAGAGCGTGACATGCCGGATGGGCCGGACGCTCGCATGCGCCCGGATCAGCATCGGGGATAATGCGCCTGCTCCGACCATGACCATGCGCTCGGCCCCGGCACGGGCCAGAAAGTCGGCGGCCAGCGCGGAGGCCGCCGCCGTGCGCCAGGCTGTCAGCCGTGTGCCATCCATTGCCGCCAGCGTTTCGCCTGTCTCGCCCGACATCAGCAGATAGGTGCCAAAAATGCTCGGCAGGCCTCGCTTGCCATTGTCGGGAAAGACATTGACGACCTTCGTACCGAGAAAATTGGCGTCAGCCTGAGATGTCCATGCCGGCATGAGCAGATGCGTTGCCGTCGCGCGCCCCTCGCGCTCGATGGCATGATGATGACGCACTGGAACCGTGATTTCACCTGCAAATGCCTCCCGCAGGGCGGCGATCAGCGTGGGAAACGTGAGTACGGCATCGATCTCCGCCGCAGAGACAATGCGCATCAGCGGCTCTTGAGCATCGGCAGGGTCAGTTCGCCCGACAACGGCTGCATGGACTTCAGCCTGTCCGCTTCGCTTTTCAGGCGCTCCGCCTCGCGGCGATATTGCCGTTCGGCCCTGCGGTGGCTGCCCTGCGTGAACCATGTCACCAAGCCGCCAACCAGCACGCCCACCATCAACGCCAGCATCATGGCCGCGAAAAGCGGAAGCGTCATTCCGAGTTCTCCGCCCAGTTGGTCTGGCCAGTACACCAACCGCACCGAAGCGCGGTTCATCACAGCCAGCGCGACAATCGCCAGTCCGGCCGGCAGCAGGAACAGAAGCTTCAGATAGCGCATAGTGGCCGCACTCCGCGTGCTGACGTCAGGATTTCTTCAGCGTCTTGCCATTGAGCCGCAAGCGCAGTTCCTTGCCCGTCTTGAACGCAGGTGCCAGTTTCTGATCCACCGAAACCTGTTCACCCGTGCGCGGGTTGCGACCGGTGCGGGCGCGGCGCTGCTTGGCGGAAAACGCTCCAAAGCCACGCAATTCCACACGGTCGCCATTCTTGAGCGCATCCGTGATCGTCAGCAGAACTGTGTTGACGATGTTCTCGACATCACGATGGTAGAGATGCGGGTTGCGCTCGGCGATCTTGAGGACAAGTTCTGACTTGATCATAAGGACGGCTCTGTGCTGCGCAGGTTATTGAATCTGCTCAATTTTCCAGAGCAGGCTGCCAGACCGCCAGCAAGCCGTCAAGCGAAAGCGCCTCGGCCTGTGCGCCTGCCCGCTCCATTGCAGTGGCAAGACGCGACAGCCCAAGGCCCCGCGCGATGCCTGCGACCGAACCGGAAAGGCCAAATTCCTCGAAGCTGGACCGCCGACGCCATTCGCGGACCGGCAGATCACGGCTGAGGCCCTTGTCTTTTTCAAGCCAGGCGATGGCCTCGCGCTCGCCACCCACCTCATCGACCAGCTTCAGGCCGACAGCCTGCCGCCCCGAAAAGACGCGCCCGTCGGTCACGGCGGCGAGCTGCGCATCGTCAAGGCCCCGGCGGGTCTTCACCATGCCGCGAAACCAGTCGTAGCTTTCCAGAACAAGCGCACTCACCGCAGCGCGGGCTTCCGGTGTTGTCGGTTCCGTGCCAGACGGTGCGGCCTTCAGGGGCGTCGAGCGCACGGTCTCCACCTTGACGCCGACCTTGTCGAGGAGTTGCGAGACGTTGGGCAACTGGAAGATGACGCCGATCGAACCGACAATCGAGGTCTGGCGCGCCACGATGCGGTCCGCGCCCATGGCGGCGATGTATCCGCCGGAGGCCGCAAGCGTGTTGACCACGGCGACAACTGGCTTCTTCTCGGACAGGCGGCGGATGCCTTCATGCAGCATTTCCGAGCCTGGAACAGTACCGCCCGGGCTGTCGATCACGAGCAGGACGCCGGCGGCATTGGACTTGCCGACATTCTCCAGAATGCGCAGCGTTTGCCTGTCGCCCGTGATCACGCCGCTGACAGTAACGCGGGCGATATGGGCGCTGGTGGTGTTGAGCATCGAACGCCCCACCAGGCCGATGGCGATTCCCACGAGCGCGATGCAACCCGCCACCACGGCCAGAACCCGCCAGAGCGAAAGCTTGCGGGTGAGTCGGCGGCGTTCTGCCATGCTGTCGGCATCAAAGGCCATGGATCGCTCCTGTCGGTATGGCGTGGTGGCCACATCTGTTGTGCCTGCCACTGGATTGTGGCGGAGACAAGCACTGCGACAATAAAAACGCTATGCCATGGCCCGGTCGCGCGCGACCAGCGCCAGCCCGGATGCCACGGACTGGAAGGCATTGCCGATATGGATGCGCTGCTCGCCGAAGCGCTCGGTGAACAGGCGTTTGACGGCAGGGACATACGAGGTTCCGCCGGTCAGGAACACGGCATCGATGGCCGAATCGTCGAGCCGGGCAGAGGCGACGGCCCGCTCCATCGCGGCTTTGATTGACGCGATGTCCTCTGCGATCCAGCCCTCGAAATCCGCCCGGCTGATGCGGGCATCGAGCCGGACATCAGAGCGGTCGAACCGCAGTTCGGTTGTCCCGCTGTCTGACAGCTGCATCTTTGCCGCCGTTATCGCAGCATAGAGATCGAGTCCCAGATCATGGTCTATGATGGTGCGCAGGGCCGCCAGCTTGGCGGGTTCCTCGGATTCGTCCGTGATGGAATCGAGGTCCGCCAGAACCTTGGGATCCTTCAGCCAGGACAGTTGATGCCAGCGCGAGAAGGCCGCGAAAAAATGCTGTGGCACCGGAAGGCGCTTCTGGAAGGAGCGGTAGCGGCTGTCCTTGCCTAGCTGTGGCGCAATCACGTTGTCGATAATGCGGTAGTCGAAGGTGTCACCCGCGATGCCCACGCCGTCATGGGCAAGCGGTTCCGCGATGAGGCGATTGTTCCGGTGTTCGAACCGCATCACGGAAAAGTCGCTCGTGCCGCCGCCGAAATCCGCGACCAGCACGGTCTGCGGGCGCGTCTGGCCGCGGGCGTACCAATAGGCCGCACCGAGTGGCTCATAGACCAGTTCCGGCGCACGCAAGCCTGCCTGCTCATAAGCTGATGTCAGACGCGTGACTGCCAGTTTCTCGTCCGGGCGGTCGCCCGCGAAAACGACAGGGCGGCCTGCAGCGATGGCGACATCCGCCGGGAATTGAGCGCCATCGGGCAGGATGCCTTCCTCCACCAGATGGCGCAGGAACAGGGCAATCAGCCCTTCCAGCGTGAATTTCTGGCCGAAGATGCGGGTCTCACGGAAAGCATGTGAACCCAGATGCGTCTTGATGGACTGCACGAAGCGCTGGTTGCCCACGGGATCGAGCGCCCAGGCGATAGCGGCAGGGCCTGCACGCGTTGCAGTGCTGCGCACGCCACCAGCGCTTTCCACGCGGAACGCCAGAGCCGTTCGGTAAGTGGCGGTCGGTCCTTCTGCTGACGGCCAGGACATCGCATGCACCGTGCCGACTTCATCCGCGAAGGCGATGACGCTGTTGGTGGTGCCAAAATCGATCCCGATGCCGCGCATGGCCATCACCTGTGAGAAACCTGCCGACAAAAAAACCGCATGGCGCGGGTGCGCCATGCGGATGAGATGTGTTGCGCCGCGAGAGGCGGCGCGTGCGAGCCGAAGATTTACTTCTTCGGACCGGCGTTCTTGAGGGCAGCGCCCAGGATATCGCCGAGCGAGGCACCCGAATCCTGCGATCCGTACTGCGCCACGGCTTCCTTTTCCTCGTGGATTTCCAGCGCCTTGATCGACACCTGGACCTTGCGGGCCTTCTTGTCGAACAGGATGACGCGGGCATCGATCTTCTCGCCCGCCGCGAAGCGCTCAGGGCGCTGCTCATTGCGATCACGCGAGAGATCTGCACGGCGGATGAAGGTCGAGAGGTCCGTTCCGACCAGCTTGACCTCGAGGCCACCATCGTTGACGGCGGTGATCTCGCAGGTGACGATCTGGTTCTTCTTGATGTCGTCTGCCGAAGCGAACGGATCCGCACCGCTGACCTGCTTCACGCCGAGAGAGATACGCTCCTTCTCGACATCCACATCAAGCACCACGGCCTTGACCATGTCACCCTTCTTGAAGTCCTCGATCGCCTGTTCGCCCGGACGGTTCCAGTCCAGATCGGACAGGTGAACCATACCGTCCACATCGCCTTCGAGACCGAGGAACAGACCGAACTCGGTCTTGTTCTTGACCTCGCCCTCGACAACGGTGCCGATCGGGTTCTTCGAGGTGAAGTTCTCCCACGGGTTACCGGTGGTCTGCTTGAGGCCCAGCGAGATGCGGCGCTTGGAAGCGTCCACTTCCAGAACCTGAACTTCGACTTCCTGCGAGGTCGACAGGATCTTGCCGGGATGCACGTTCTTCTTGGTCCACGACATTTCGGAGACGTGGATCAGGCCTTCGATGCCTGGCTCCAGCTCCACGAAGGCGCCGTAATCCGTGATGTTGGTGACGCGACCGGTGAACTTGGCCTGCAGCGCGTATTTTGCCGCAATGCCGGACCACGGATCTTCCAGAAGCTGCTTCATGCCGAGGCTGATGCGGTGTGTTTCCTGGTTGATCTTGACGATCTTGACCTTGACGGTCTGGCCGACCGTGAGAACTTCCGACGGATGGTTGACGCGACGCCATGCGATGTCGGTGACATGCAACAGGCCGTCGATGCCGCCCAGATCCACGAAGG
>JANMFA010000238.1:0-4472 GCA_031377545.1 Hyphomicrobiales bacterium
TACCAGTGCATCATAGGCACCTTGCTCGATCAGGACGCGGGACCCGGCCGAACAGGTCTGCCCGCCGTTCTGGATGATGGCGTTGATCAGCACCGGGAGTGCCGCGCCCATGTCCGCATCGGCGAAAATCACCTGCGGAGACTTGCCGCCGAGCTCCAGCGTGCAGCCAATGTGGTTGCGCGCCGCTGCCTGCTGGATCAGCGTGCCGGTCTCGGGCGATCCGGTGAAGGACATGAAATCGATGCCGGGATGCTCCGCCAGCGCCGCGCCAGCTTCGCCGCCAAGTCCGGTTACGATATTGAGCACACCCGGCGGAAAACCCACCTCCAGCGCCAGTTCCGTGATGCGGATCAGCGAGAGGCAAGCATCTTCGGCGGGTTTCACCACGCAGGTGTTGCCACAGGCCAGGGATGCCGCGACGGAACGTCCGAAAATCTGGGCCGGATAGTTCCACGGCACGATATGGCCTGTCACGCCATGAGGATCACGCACGATTGCGACGGTATAGCCATTGAGAAACGGGATCGTCTCGCCGTGCACCTTGTCGGCCGCAGTGCCGTAGAACTCGAAATAACGGGCTGCCGCTTTCATGTCGGCGCGCGCCTGCTTCAGAGGTTTGCCGCAATCCTGCGCTTCGAACTGTGCCAGTTCCTCGTGGTGAACAAGGATTGCCTCTCCAAGCTTGACGAGGAGACGACCACGTTCGGTCGCCGTCATGCGCCCCCACGGTCCGGTCTCGAATGCGGCTCGGGCGGCAGACACGGCGGCGTCGATATCCGCTTTGCCCGAGCGCGCTATGGCGGCGAAGGCCAGCCCGTCTGACGGGCAGATGCAATCAAGTGTGCGCCCATCAGCCGCCTCAACCGCAGCGCCGTTGATGATGTTGCGGTAAAGCGTCAAGCCGGATGAGATGACGGTTGGCCTGTTCATGATGATCCTCCCGGATCAGTAAGGTTTCGGTCCCTGCAGGGCTCTGGTCACCGGCTTCTCGAACCCGCGCCAGACAATCGTCGCGGCGATGCACGAGAGTGTCACGCCAAGCGCGATGAACAGGATCGGCGAGATCGCGGTCAGCGCCCCCCCGACGGTCACCGCAAGCCCTCGCCACACGAAGGGGTGCAGCAGATACAGTGCGTAGGACGCATCGCCAAGGCGCACCATAAGCATTGAGCCTGAATTATTCTGCCCGTCCGCGTCGAAAGCAAGTGCTGCCATCACCAGAAGGGCCGACGGCATGCCGTAAAGCAACGCGCGGTCCGGCAGATAGCTGGGTGAGATTTTGCCCAGAACGAGCAGCACCAGCGCCGCAACGGCCAGCCCCAAGGCCAGAACGCGTGACGGCTTGATGTCAGCCAGTGCCATATGCCCGATCAGCATGCCAAATCCGAATTCCAGAATGATCGAACGTGTCCAGAAATAGGGCATCGTCAGCGTGGATGGGATGAACTGTCCAATCGCGATCAGCACCATCAACACTGCGACGACGACTGGCACCGCGCGTTCTCGAGGCAGGGGCAGCGCAAGGGCGAACAGCAGATAGAAGAACATCTCGTAGTTCAGCGTCCATCCCAGGCTGTACACCGGTTGCAGGAAGCCATCCGGCCGCATGTAGGGAATGAAGAACAGTGATGCGATCACTTCCTGCGCCGCCGGTGCTGACCGATTGATGGATGACAACGGGCTGAGCGATAGTGCCAGGAATGCCAGCGTTGCGACCCAGTAGATCGGCACGATCCGGGCCAGCCTCCGGCGCAGGAACGGCACGATCGCAGCGGGCGAGCCGAACAGGTCGCGCGAGGCATGGACCATCACAAAGCCGGAAATGACGAAGAACAGATCGACTCCCGCCTCCAGCGGCAAGGACAGTTGCCAGGCGAAAGAACTCCCCGCCTTGCGGGCCACCTGATCCACCTCGTGCAAGCCATGGTGCACGACGATGGCCAGGGCGGCCAGGGCGCGCAGCATCTGGATTGATGCGAACTGGGTGACGGGAGACCGCATGAGCATGCGCTTGTGTTAAGCGGTTGATGACGGTCTGTCAGCCCAGTTCCTCGTAGAGATGGACCGCATCGCTGGCGGGTCCACGCCGCTCGGCGACATCCGTCACCTTCAGCACCTTTACCCTTGAGGGAAGCGCGATGGTGAGCACGTCGCCGATCCGGATGGCGCGTGAGGCGCTGACCGTCCGCTGGCCATTGACCCGGACATGACCGGACTCCGCAAGCTCCTGAGCGATCGCCCGTGTTTTCACGACGCGCGCGAACCAGAGCCATTTGTCGAGGCGGATTTTGCCGATTGGCTGATCATCCCGGGCGTCAGGCACCGCCACTCCCCACGGCTCAAGGCGGCCAGTCTATTCCGGCCGCCAGGGATAGGTCCAGGTCTCGGTCAATGCCTTGTTGCCGGCCCGCAGGAAGGCCCGGATATCGCCGGATTGTCCCGCAGGAACCTCGACATCGATTCCCGCGCGGAAACCGCCGGTCTGAGGATTGGGCACGAGGAAGGTCCGCACGATCCGCCCCGCCGAAATGGAGGGTACCACCTGCACCTGATCCGTGGCCTTCGCAAAGAACGGCAACTGCCCGTCGGTAAAGTCGATGATGAAGCGTGTCATTCCTGGCGTGACAGGCTCTGAGGATCCAAGCGCCTTTGGCCTTGTCCGGTAGGTGTTGCGCGCGATGCCGCCAGGCGTGATCTCGCCCTCATCCATGGTCGATGTGATCTTGTAGCGCCATGTGCGGCTATGGCCGGGCTCCATCGCCTGCGCAGGGGCCCATTGTGCCACGATGTTGTCGTTGGTTTCATCCGAGGTTGGAATTTCGAACAGCTCGATCTTGCCGTCACCCCAACCCTCCAAAGGCTCAACCCAATAGCTGGGCCGAAGCTCGTAGTTGAGATCGAGATCCTGATAATGCTCGAAGTTGCGGTCGCGTTGCATCAGGCCGAACCCGCGCACATTCGTGTCCATGAAAGCTGCTGCCTCGATGCGCGTCGGATTGCGCAGGGGGCGCCAGATCCATTCTCCTGCGCCGGTGTGGATCAGAAGCCCGTCGGAATCGTGCAGCTCAGGGCGGAAGTCATCGGCGTAGCGCCGATCGTTTTCTCCCGTGAAGAACATCGAGGTCAGTGGTGCGATGCCAAGGCGCTCGAGCCGCTTGCGGGCAAAAAGCATGGCCGTGACTTCAACCACGGTCTCCTTGGACGCATAGACATCGAACCGGTAGGCCCCGGTCACGCTTTCACTGTCGAGCAGGGCATAGACCACGGCGCGATCACCACCCGCTTCCGGCTGTTCCAGCCAGAACTCCCGGAAAACCGGAAACTCTTCGGTTTCCTTCGCGCCAACGCCAATCGACAGTCCTCGGGCGGAAAGGCCGTATTTCTGGCCCTCGCCGAGGAAGCGGAAATAGGAGGCACCCAGGAACGAGATCAGTTCGTCATGTACGCGGGGGTCGTTGAGCGGATAATGCAGGCGAAACCCTGCGAATCCGGTGTTGACCGGCAAGGGCCGTTCAAACTTGTTGCGCCCATAGTCAAACAGGTTGGCGGCATAGGGAATGGGCGCGGCCACGCCTTCGCGGATCAGGTTGATCGTGACGGCCCGTGTGTAAAGAAAGCCGGGATGAAAGGTCTGCAGGCGGAAGCTGCTGCCCTGACCCTGCAGAAGAGCCCGGTCAGGACGGAAACGGATGTCCCGCCACGTGTCGAAGTCAAGCTTCGCCAGCGCCTCGGGGAGAGGTGGCGGGGCTTCATGCGCCATGGCCGCCATGTCGCGGGCGCGCTTGATCACGTCTTCGAAGCTGAAGCGTACCTGCGGGGCAGAAGTCGGAGCGGCCGGAGCCTGTGTGGGCGGTGCTTGAGGCGCGCGATTCTGGGCTTGCGCCGATCGGTCAGCCAGCAAGAAAACCGCGCTTGCAACACCACCCAGCAGCTGACGTCTGTCCATGTGCCGCGAACCCTTGAAAAACGCCGTTGTCTTTCCGCCGAATTTGGGCGACGTCAAGGCAAAAAGTCAGGTAATTTCAGCGGCTTGATGAATGAATTTTCAGAAAGGCGCTTCATTGCGAAAAATTAATGGCCGAAATTCACCATGCAGGGCCATTTCCGCTTGCAATGGGGGGCAACTGTAGTATTTCTCCGCTTGCCCAATTTCGCACGTGCCTGTGGTTGCGTGCCGGTCGGTGGATCTCCGGACAAGAGGCCGGAAAAACGCCAACAGTGCTTGAAGTGGTTGATGGAAACTTCCATCGCTAATCACTTCGCGGACCGGCAGCCGGAGGCGAAAACCGGCGGCCCTGCCCGAAGCAGGTGACGCAGCTCAAAGCAACGACGGAGCGGGCTTTTTTAGGCTCTTGTCGGCCCCTCCAAAGGCCGGCGAACTAAAGAGGCTTGTCCATCTTGCCGGCCGTGCGGAGGGAAAAATCCCCCCAATCGAAAGTGGTTGTCTCTTTGAAGCGTCAAGCTTTGCGGGA
>JANMFA010000269.1:0-2090 GCA_031377545.1 Hyphomicrobiales bacterium
ACATCAAGACCGACCTCCAGGCAGTCGCGCCGGAAGACGCGGTCGTTGGGGGAGGGGCGGGGCAGGCCGCGGGCGCGGCCGCGATCTTCCCATTCCTGCTGCAGCAGCTTCTCGATCTTTTCGCTCCAGCTTCCCGGCACATCATTGAACGTCACATGGGCATGGGAGGTGACGCTCGAGACGGGAAGTTTTGACAGGAATCCCACATTGATGCCGCGCCCGTCATTGCCCTCGACCACACGGTAGTGACGGTAGAAATGGCGCGCCTCCGCCTCGATCCGCACGAGTTCCAGCTGGCTGCGCAGCCATCGCGGGCCCATCTCGCCGCGCGATGCGGCTTCGGCCGAAAGGGTGGGAAGCTTCGCCTTGATGTCCTGCGCCACGCGCGCCGCCAGCGTCTTGTGGATATATTCATCCCGGAACAGGCGCAGCGAAGCCTCGTTCTCCACTTCCTGCAGGCAGATGAAATCCGCATGGGTGTCGATCAGGGCCTGCGCCGTCAGCTGGCGCTCGT
Source organism: Hyphomicrobiales bacterium (assembly GCA_031377545.1). Classification (GTDB taxonomy): domain Bacteria; phylum Pseudomonadota; class Alphaproteobacteria; order Rhizobiales; family Beijerinckiaceae; genus JADCCX01. The sequence goes on from JANMFA010000269.1 coordinate 515, forward strand.
CATCGGAGAGCGCAGCCTCGACGGTCCGCCGCACGGAGCGGGCCTCGATGTCGTCGTCGAAGACAAACATGCCAAAGCGTCGGTCACCCGCGCGCCCGCCATTGATTTCCGGCGGCCGGGAAAAGAGATTCTCGACATTGAAGGTGGCAAGGCGGAAGGAGGACATGTGCGGCTTATTCGAGCGTCAGGCCAAAATAGACCGCGCCTTTGCCATCACCGGCGTGCAAGCAGAGATAACGCTGCCGCTTTGTCCCTGCCGGTGTTGTCAGCCGCGCGAACCCCATCACCTCTGACGACACATGTTGCGAGCCCACCTTGGCGTCGTAGCGGTCAATGATCGGCGCTGCGGGACGTTCGACCTGCACACGTGTGACGTCCGAGCCGTTCTTCTTGAAATGGGCTATCGCGAAACGCTCGCAATCCTGCAGGGTGTCGGCATGGGCCGGACCGGCAGCCAGTCCGAAAAGCAGTGCTGTCGCGAAGGCCAGTCTTTGTGTGTCGCTGTTTGACACCAGCATTTTCACTTCGCCTTGAAAACAAGTGGGAAGTTCTCGGCACCCACATTCTTGCCGTCGCATTGCTCGCGCGATTTCAGCTCCACCAGTTGAAAGTTGCCTTCGTCTGTGACGCGATGGCGCTCCACCGTGCCACAATCCTTGCCGTTGCCTTCGGTATAGGTGCTGGTGACAATGCGGGCCTTGATGTCCCACTTAGGCTCCATCATGGCGTGATCACCCAGACCCCGATTTTGGCCCTTGGGGAACTTGAAGGGCAGGAAGCTGTATTGTTTGGCCGGGTCCGTGAGGTAAACCAGCGCAAAGACGGCGGATTTCGTGTTGCCGTAGTCACCGCAAGGCACCTGCCATATCGCGGATTCCTCCGACATCTGGAAACCAATGACCGATCCCCTCATCACGGCAGCTTCGCAGCCGAATTGCTTGGCCATCGCCTGGGTCATGGCGCGGGGCACCTGTTCGCGGCGCACGGTGTATCGCTCGAACATGCCGGCCATGTCGTTGTTGGTCACGGGGGCTGGCGCTTCCGAGCGCTTGGCAGGCGCGGCTTTGGCGGGTTCCGGTGCGGCGGGGGTGTTGCAGCCGGCGTTGCCCTTGACGGAGGCGCGGAACACCTGGCGGCCGCGCATGACGATGCTCATGGTGCCGCTGTCGATATCGACACTCTCGCCCATTTCTTCCGCGAGCTTCAGATCCAGCACCACGAAATCATCCGAGGTTCCGATCCGGTACAACTGATAGGGAAACAGGGCGTATCCAGTGCTCTTGCCGCCGGTTGCTACCCGCGTGAGTGTGACAGGCTGGCCCGCGATCTTGATCCTCGCGGGCTGGCGGGCATGGTTTTTGCCGGTCAGGCCCTCGCTGAAGAGATAGGCGAATTTGTCCTTCTCGGGATCGCGGTTGGATTGCCAAAGCACGACGCTGCAGCCCTTCGACCGGTCCACCTCTGAAGTCTCAAAGAGCTTGAGATCGATCTCGGGCTGGGCCGTTGCGGCGGGAGCCGTCTGGGCTGAGGCCGAGCTATACGTTGCCGCAAGTGCAGCCAGCCCGACCACGCAAAG
>JANMFA010000322.1:0-3375 GCA_031377545.1 Hyphomicrobiales bacterium
GGCTGTCGCCCCAGGAATAGTTTGTCGCACCCGGCGGACAGAACTCACGCATTGACTTGTAGAACTCGAGCGCGTTGCGGAAGGCATCATTCTCAACATTGACCTGAAGGTCAGGCGTGAAGATGGATCCGCCAGCGCCGTGAACAAAGCTGATGAAGATGAGCGACGTCATGGAATTGCGGGCATAGGGCAGCGGCGCGCCGAAGATCGGCGCCTTCATCATCTTGCGGGCTGCATCCTTCAATTGATCCCATGTGCGCGGCACATCGGCAATGCCCGCATCACGCATCAGATCGCGCCTCAGCCACATCATGTTGGCAGCCGATCCGCCTATACCTGTGCCTGCGTACTGACCGGGCGTGATCTCGTAGATCCGGTTGGCACCCTCGAAGAAGTTCTGGGGGCCGATCATGGCGATGACGTCGTTGAAAGGCTCCAGCAGGCCGTTTTGCCAGTAACTCGACACGGCGAAGGACGGCAGGTGGGTGACCACATTCGGCACTTGGCCGGAGGCGAAGGCAGCCGCCATCTGGGCGGGGTAGCCTTCGTCGGACGACGCCTCGAAAAGCACCTTCACACCTGGGTTGGCAGCCTCGAAGGTCTGCACCTGGAAGGCATACGCTTCACGCTGGGCAGGAGCCACTTGCGGCGACCACCAGCGGATTGTGACATTCTGTTGCGCATTGGACGGGGCCGCCCCAGTCCCGACAAGCGCAGCCGCTCCCATGCCAGCGACGATCGCGCGGCGCGAGGGGGCCGGATCTCCTTTTGCATTGATCTGTGTTGACATTGAGCTCCTCCCAAAGCTGGTCGCGGCATTCGCGGCCGAAGGGCCAGTTGCGTCTGCAGGAGCATCCCCGCTGACCGCCTTGCGAACGTCCAGTCACAGTTTGAACATCCAATGTCGACGAATTCAAGCAGGAAATTCAATGAAATTCCGAACCGGCGGTCCGTCTGGTGCACGTCAGCGCTTCCAGCTCTTCAGGCATTTTCCAGTGTAATGTCATAGAGATAGTCCACATCTCAGGCTCACCAGACGGACATCCGCAGCTTTCCGGAATGTTCGATCTATGGCTTTCTGTTCGCATGGCAAACGTCGATTCCGGGATCTGGCAGTATCGACGCAGGGGTCCGTTTCGGGCTATGCGTGCCGCTGAGAACAGGAAGCCATGATGGCCCAGACCCAGCCGACACCCGTAGTGAACCTCAGCGAGATGGCCATCTCGCCTGCCAGCTTGATCGCATCGGGCGCACGCAACTCCCCCGACCGGGAGATCGTCAACTCGGTCCTGAAGGCCTTCGATGTGCTGAAAGTGTTCAGCCGCCACAAGCCCCGCATGACACTGTCCGAGGTGGCGGAGTACGCCGGCATGAGCCGCGCCAGCGCCCGCCGCTTCCTGCTGACCTTCGCGCAGGCCGGATACATGGAGACGGATGGCAAGCGCTTCTATCTCACGCCAAAATTGCTGGAACTCAGCCACTCGATTGTTTCCTCCGCGAGTATATGGGAAACGGCGCGCCCGGTCATCAACGAGTTGTCCGGGAAACTTGGCGAGTCCTGCTATGGTGCTGTGCTGGATGGCTCGGAGGTCCTCTATGTCGTCCACACAGCCGGAGCCCAGCGGTTCGTCAACATCGGCATCCGTGTCGGCTCGCGCTTACCGGCCTATTGTACATCGATCGGGCGTGTCCTGCTGTCGGGCCTCAGCGACGAGGCGCTGGAACAGGTTCTCTCGGGTATCAAGCCCGTCGCCCACACGCCGAAGACGATCACCGCCAAGGGCAAGCTCCGGGAGGCCATCCTAGAGGCGCGACAGCTCGGCTGGTCCGTCGTCGACGAGGAGCTGGAGGTTGGCCTGCGCTCGGTCTCGGCGCCAATCCGTTCGCGGTCAGGCGAGATCATCGCAGCGCTCAACATCTGCGGACCGAGCGCTCGCGTCACGGTCGAGGAGGTCCGCGCACGGTTCCTGCCGGAGCTTCTCGACGCAACCGCGCGGATCAACCAGTTGATATGGGACTGAAACGCGCAGGCGTGAAACCGGCGACGTCGAACCCCGGGTCTCTCCCAGTTGCAATCAAACCCGCCATGCGGCCGACAAGCGGCCCCAGCGTATAGCCGGCATCACCGGGAACAGCCGCGAAGACATCGGGCCATCCGGGCAATGGTCCGAGGATGCACTGCCCATCGGCGGTCGTATTGACTCCGGCCCAGGTGCGCAGCACGCGGAGCGCTCCAAGCTTAGGCACGATGTGCTGTGCCAGCGACAGGTTGCCAATCATGCTGGCGGGATCAACGGTCGGAAACTGCTCCGGGCCCTCAAAGCGCGCAGGCCAGCCCCCACCGATGACCACCTGTCCCGCATCCAGCTGTTTCAGCGTGATCATCCGATCCGCATGCTGCACGAGATGGCCGATGAGCGGTGCTGTCGCCTCCGTCACGTTCATGTGCAGCGGCTCCGCCTCGGTCGGGATACGGACGCCGAACCCCGCCGCAAGCGCTCCCGTTCCCGCTCCGGATGCCAGGATAATCGAACCCGCCTCCAGCGTGGCGGACCGGTCCGGCCACTGAATGGTAGCCGAGAGCCTTTGGCCATTGCGAGCAATTCCGGTCACGCGCGCGGAATCGATCTGGACCACGCCTCGTGAAGCCAGCGCCCGCCGGACAGCCTCATTGGCCTTCAACGGGTTGAGTTTTCCCTCCTCGCGACAAAGCTCCGCGCCATGGATGACGTCACCGAGGTAGGGCGCAACCCGTCTGAGCTCCGCCCTGTCCAGCATGTGGACATCGAGCCCGAGCTTTTGCTCCCTCGCGCATTTCCTGGCGAGAAAGCGAAACTGCGTTTCGTCCTCTGCCACCATGAGACCGCCGGATTGCCTGATCTCCATGTCGGCCTCGAGTTCCTCCGCCAGTTCCCGCCAACGCTGTGCTCCCGCAGGATAGAGCGGCAATGATCGCTCCAGGTTGGGCACAAGATCCGGATACATCCGGATAAAGCGGCTCTGCATCTGGACATGCAGGCTGCCGGCATTGGCGGTCGTGCCGGAGTGCCGTCCATCATCGACGATGGCGACGCCCATCCCTTCTCGCACGAGTTCGAGGGCGGCACACATGCCGACGATCCCTCCGCCGACGATCAAGGCGTCAACCGTGCCGGGCATCGTCATGGTCATGGTGGACGTGTCCCGACGAGGTCGGAAATGGTGACAGGCTTCACTGGTCCGCGCGGCGCAAAAAAATTCCGCTCGCCAATGAGCGCTCCCGACCGTCGTGCCAGTTCGTCGACCAATAGAGGTCCGCAGTAGCGTCCCTGGCAGCGGCCCATGCCGCAGCGGGTGCGCCTCTTGACGTCGCCGATATCCGGCGACCCGTCCCCC